>CAYPHP010000353.1:0-5022 GCA_964410045.1 uncultured Acidobacteriota bacterium
GGCGACTACCACGACTTCTGGATCAATCCCTACAACTCCGACCACGTGATGGCCGGAACCGACGGCGGCATTCACGTCTCCTGGGATCGCGGCCGGTCCTGGGACTACATCAACACCATCGCCCTGGCCCAGTTCTACGAAGTCTCCGCGGACATGCGCAAGCCTTACAACGTCTGCGGCGGACTGCAGGATAACGGAAGCTGGTGCGGACCCAGCCGCACGTTGTGGACCGGCGGCGTGACCAACGAGGAGTGGTTCCGCATCGGCGGCGGTGACGGCTTCTACACGGCCAACGATCCCAGCGACCACAACATCATTTATTACGAAAGCCAGGACGGCAACGTGCGCCGTCTGGACATGCGCACCTGGGAGAGCCGCAACATCCGTCCGGAACCTCCGGAGGGCGTGAAGTACCGCTTCAACTGGAACTCGCCGATCGTGATTTCTCCACACGATCCCAAGACCATCTTTTACGGCGGCAACCGCCTGTTCATTTCCCGCGACCGCGGCGACACCTGGACGTCTACGCAAGACCTGACTGCGTCCATCGACCGCGACCGCCGCCAGATTTTCGGCAAGACCTCGCGCGATTTCCTCTCCCGCAATGACGGCGTGGTCCACTACAGCACGCTGACCACGGTCGCTGAGTCGCCGCTGAAGGCCGGAGTGTTGTGGGCCGGAGGCGACGACGGCAGTCTGTGGGTGACCAAGGACATGGGCAAGAACTGGACGGATCTTTCCGGCAAGCCGTCCGGCGTCCCCAAAGAGACATACGTCAGCCGCGTGGAAGCCAGCCGTCGCGGGGAAGACGCGGCCTACGTGGCCTACGACGGACACCGCAACGGCGACTTCAAGGTCTACCTGTTCAAGACCGAGGATTCCGGCGCGACCTGGACTTCCATCTCCTCGAACCTACCCGACGGCAGCACCGTCTCGGTAATCCGCGAACATCCCAAGAATCCGAACCTGCTGTTCGTGGGAACCGAAACCGCGCTATGGGCCTCGTGGAACGGCGGCGGTGAGTGGCAGCAGATTAAAGGCAAGCTGCCCACCGTGCCGGTGGACGACATCCTCATCCATCCTCGCGACAACGACTTGATCCTGGGCACGCACGGCCGGGGCGTGTGGATCCTGGACGACCTGGCGCCCTTCGAACAGTTGAGTGACACGGTGCTCAACGCCGAGCTGCATTTGTTCGATACCCGCACGGCCCCCCAGTACCGGATCTACGCCCACAAGGGCAACACCGGCCACAAGACCTTCACTGCGCCCAATCCGCCCGAGGGGGCGCTGATCAGCTACTACGTGAAGACCAAGCCGGCCGAGGCTCGACCAGGGGCCGCTGCGGCGGCTCCGGCCGGTGGTGGGCCCGGCGGACGGCGTGCGGCGGCAGCCGCTGCGGGCGGAACAGAAGGCGGCCCCGCGCGCATTACCGTCACCAACGCAGCCGGAGCGGTGGTGCGGGAACTGCGCGGTCCAGCCGAGACCGGAGTCAACCGAATCAATTGGGATCTGCGCCACGAATCGCCGGTCCGTCCGGAGCCGGGCGCCGCTGGCGGTGGGGGTGGCGGCGGATTCGGCGGAGGCGCTCGCGGTGCGCTGGTTCCTCCCGGCGTGTACACGTTGAGGGTCGCGCTCGGCGCGCAAACCGTCACCGGGACCGTCAAGGTGGAGGAAGATCCCCGCATTCAGATCACCGCGGCGGATCACAAACTTTGGTACGACGCGGTGATGTCCGCTGGCAAAGTCCTGGCCGAGGCCAACCGCGCCAATCGCACCGTGACCGGACTGCGCCAGCAACTCACCGCATTGACGGAATCGCTGAACCGCCGCACGCCCCGGCCCTCCGAGGCGGTCACCAAGGCGGTGAGCGATCTCTCCGGCAAAGTGGATGCGCTGGCTCGCCGCTTCACTCGCCAGGCTCCCGCAGGCTTTGCCGGAGCGCCTTTGGCCGACGAGCCGGACCCCGTGATGCAGCGCGTCCAAGGTTTGTATGGTTCGATCAATTCGATCACCGCGCCGCCGACCACGCAACAGCGCGAAATGGCGGCGCGCGTTGCGAAGCAAGTCGCCGACCTGTCCGCTCAAGTCGCCACGCTGCGGGACAAGGATGTCGCGGCGCTGAACAAACTGCTCTTCGACAACGGCATCGGCCGGCTCGACCCGTGACCTTTAGGTATCTGTGTTTATCTGCGTTCATCTGTGGTTGCCTTTCGGCCGCGCCCAAGGCGATCCGCCTCGGTAAGCTCTGGGACGGCAAGGGCGCGGTTCTCTCGCCGGCGGTCGTCGTCGTGGACGGCGACCGCATCATCAGCGTGGGCAAGCAGGCGCCCGCCGGCGTTTCCGTAATTGACCTTTCGAAGTACACCGGCCTGCCCGGCCTGATCGACGTTCACACCCACATGACTTATTACTGGGATCGCGCGCCGGGCACGCGCCCGCGGGAGTCGTCACGAGGACGGCTGCCGGCGGTCTCCGTATTCCTGGCGCAGGAAAACGCGCGGCGCACGCTCGAAACCGGCGTCACCACGGTCCGCGATCTGAACGCATCCGGCGACTCCGACCTGGCCATGCGCGAGTTGGTCCGCATGGGCAAGATGGCCGGACCACGTATGTTTGTCAGCGGCCAAGGTCTGGGCGCGGCTCGCGCGCGGACAGCAGGCATCGCCGCTACAGTGCGCCAGCTCATCACCGCCGGTGTCGATTGGATCAAGATGTTCGGCTCCGCAGGCGGATTCGAGAACCTGAACGGCGATCAGACCTTCACGTACGAAGAAATGAAGGAAGCCGTGGACGCGACCCACGCCGCGGGTAAACGCATCGCCATCCACTCCTACGGACCGTCAGGCGCGCGTGACGCGGTCCGCGCCGGCGCCGACTCCCTGGAGCACGGCGTTGACCTGGACGACGACACGCTGCGCGAGATGGTCAAGCGCGGCACGGTCTTCGTTCCTACCGTGGATCACAATCGCTTCTACGCCGAGCAGGCCAACGAGTTCGGATTCGCTGCCGGGTCGAAGGAGCGTCTGGAGGCATACGTCGAACGCAACATGATCACCGTGCGCCGCGCCATCGAACTCGGCGTGAAGTTCGCCATGGGCTCCGACGCGGTCTATCAAATGTTCGGAGAGAACTCGCGCGAGCTGGAATGGTTCGTCAAGGCAGGCATGACTCCGGCACAAGCGCTCACCGCGGCGACGACGAATGGCGCAGCCCTCCTCGGCCAGGAACACCTCGGCACCGTCGCTCCCGGCTTTTTCGCCGACTTGATCGCCGTGGACGGCGATCCGCTCACCGACATCACCGCCGCCACGCGTCGCGTGAAGTGGGTGATGAAAGGCGGCGAAGTGGTCGTAGACAAGAAATGACGGGTCTGGCTAACAGCCTGTCCTACGTGGATCGCAAGCGGTGGAATGCTCTTGTAGGACAGGCTGTCCAGCCTGTCCACCCTCGGCCCGCTTGGCGCCGCATGGGAATCGCCAAGTCGAACCTTACTCAAACCTGAGCGCGGCCATAGGATCGATCTTCGCGGCGCGGCGCGCCGGGAGATAACCGGCCAGCAGCGCGACCAAGAGCAGCACGACGGCGGCCAGGGCAAAGGTGGTCGCGTCCGTCGGGGCAATGCCGTAGAGCTGGTCCTGTAGAAAGCGGCTTAAGGCCAACGCACCGGCCAGTCCCGCAACCACGCCGAGGAACACCGGTCGCATCCCTTGTCCGACAACGAGCTTCAGGACGTCGCCGACCTGCGCGCCGAGCGCCATGCGGACGCCGATTTCCTGGGTGCGTTGTCCGACGGTGAAGGAGACCACGCCGTAGATGCCCACGGCCGACAGAAGCAGTGCGAGCACGCCGAGGCTGGAGAGCAATCCGGTCTGGAAGCGCTGCGCGGAAAGCGATGACCGAAGCACGGCGTCCATGGTGGCAATTCGGTCAAGCGGCAGGTCCTTGTCCAGATCCGCGACGGCGCGGCGCAGGTCCGCGGTCAGGCTACCCAACGGCCGGTCCGAACTGACCACGAAATAGAATGAGCCGGTGACCTCGCGAATCGGATGATACATCTCTGGCCGGGGATCGCGATCGAGACCATTGTGGTGGACGTCGGCAACTACGCCCACAACCTCCATCCACGGCCCGCGGCTGAGACGGATGCGCTGGCCCAGCGGACTGCGAACGCCCCAGAAGCGGCGCGCCATGGTCTCGTTGACGATGGTCGCCTCGGTGGAGTCGCGATCGGTGAATTCGCGTCCGGCTTTCAGGGCAATGCCCATCGCTTCGAAATAACGTGGGCTGATTTCCTGGTAGCCGGCGCTGCGGTATCTTCCGCGCGGCAGCGGCTGATCCTGAATCTCGAACGACAATGAATCCTGGCCGCCGCTGATCGGCAGCGTGGTGATCACCCCGGCTGCACTCACGCCGGGAACGCGCTCCAACTGAGTGACCAAGTCTTGCGCCGGGTTCCCGAAGCCCCTGCGGCTTCGGTACTTCGCTTCAGGCAGGTGACTCCGAAAAGTCAGGACTTTCTCAGTGGAGAATCCAGGGTTCACCGCTAGTAGCTTCGCCAAGCTTCGAGCGAGCAACACCGATCCGACCAGCAACACAACCGAGAACGATACTTGAGCAGCCACGAGCAGAGCGCGGACGCGTCCCGCGTGCGCCGGCATTCCCGACCCGCGGCCTCCTGCCTTGAGCGTGGCCTGGACATTCACGCGCGAGCCCTGCCAGGCCGGGATCCATCCGGCGGCGAGGGCACTGACGAACGTGACGGCCAAAGTGAAGGCTGTGACGCGCCAGTCCATGTGAATGGTCTGAGTCATCGGAGGCAGATAGTCTTGAGGAACGGTGGCGAGGATCAACGCGACGGTCCAAGCGCCAAGCAGGATTCCGGCAGCACCTCCCAGCCCGGCCAGCACAAACGTCTCCGCGAGCACCTGGCGGATCAGTCGCGCACGACCCGCGCCCAACGCCGCGCGGACGGCCAAGTCGCGCGCGCGGCCGACTGCTCGCGCCAAGAGCATGTTGGCC
>CAYPHP010000354.1:0-4991 GCA_964410045.1 uncultured Acidobacteriota bacterium
ACCAAAGGCCTCTACTACGAGGTGAACTACACCTTTTCCAAGTCCCTCGATCAGCTTGGGGCGATCCAGAACGCGGCCAGCGTGATGCCTAACAGCTTCGACCTGTTCGCCGAGTATGGTCACTCAGACTTCGACATCACCCACATCTTCAACGGTGTGTGGTCCTACGACTTGCCCTTCCGCGCCAACAACCCGGTGCTGAAGCGCATTATCGGCGGCTGGACCGTCTCAGGCATCTACACCGCGCGCAGCGGCGACCCCCTGCGGGTCACGGAGAGCACCCAGGTATGGGGCTGTTGCCTGGCCCTCGGTTTCGCGACTCCCGCTATCCCCACCGCGTCACCCTCGACGATGGGCACCACAGTCAATTCGAACGTGGCCGGATCGGGCAACACCGGTACCACCGGCAACCCGGCCACCGGCGGCAGCGGGCTGAACATATTTGCCGACCCGGCCTCGGTATTCAGCAAGTTCCGCCCCGTGAACATCGCCAGCGACACGCGTTCCGGCCGCGGCCTTCCGCTCCGCGGCTTGCCGCGTTGGAATCTGGATGCATCCATCTCCAAGAGCACCAGCATCACGGAGCAGATCAAGTTCCGCCTCAGCTTCGACTTCTTCAACCTCTTCAACCATCTGGACTTCAACAATCCGGCCTTGGCCTTGACCGCTCCGACCTCATTCGGGGTACTCACCGGGCAACTGACACCCACCAACCGCACCACTGGTTCACGGTGGATCCAGATTGGAGCCCGGATCGACTTCTAGGGCAGAGGTAGGGGTAGAGCAAAGGGCGGACCTCCGGGTCCGCCCTTTTTTTCATGGCATAATCCATCCAGGAGGGGCCATGAAGTCTATTGCCTCACGCATTCTCTGGCTCGCGGTTCTGGCGGTCGCGCTGAACGTCGACTCGCAGACTGAATCCAGCCAGGGATCAAAACCCAAAAAGCCCGAGACCGAGACACAGGGGAACAAACCCAAGCCTGCGCCAGGCACCGCTCCGGGTCAGACGCAAGGGAGCAAGCCCCAGCTCACTCCGAAGCCGCAGGGCCAATCGCAGACCCAGGGTCCCAAGCCCGCCCAGACTCCTGCCCAAGCTGGGGCTGCGGCTCAGGCTCGCGCCCAGGAACTCGCACGGCAGCGCGCGCAAGCCCAGGCCAATGCCCAGGCCGCCGCTCAAGCCCGCGCCGAGGAGTACGCCCGTCAACGCGCGCAGGCTCAAGCCGACTATCAAACCCGCCTCCAGGAGAACAACCGGAAGCGGGCGCAGGCTCAGGCGGACTATCAACTGCAATCCAATGTCTGGCGGATCGGAAACGCCGCGGCGCAGTCCGGTCTGCGCGACGGTTGGACCGATGGCATGCAGGCTCGCCAAAGCGGTCAAGGCGGACGGGCTTCGGCCACGCCCAACTACCAGAGCGCCAACCGCGGCTACGTCCCGCAATACGGTGACCTGGAAATGTTTCAATCCCTGTATCGCGCCGCCTACGAGCAGGCGTACCAGCGCGCTTTCCAGGGTGGTGGTGCGGTCCGTTAGACCTGGGGTTACTGCAGGTACCCGAACGTGCCGACAGGCATCCGCTGGGTGCAGTCGGGAAACTCGCAGCACATGTGGCAGACGCGCATGAAGGACTCGAAGCCCTCCAGCTTCACTTCCGGCGCAAAATAGCCTTCCTTCACCGGCTCGTCGCGCAGCAGGTCGGTGGTCAGATATTTCTTGTTGTCATCGGGGAAGACGGTCACCACCACCGCGTCGCGGTCGAGTTCGTTCTGGACCATTAACGCGCCAATGAAGTTGGCTCCAGAGGAGATGCCTACGGCCAGACCCAACTCCGCGGACAGTTTCTGAGCCATGAGGATGGCGTCGCCGTCGGCTACCGCGACGACCTGGTTTAGTTCGCGGAGATTGAGAATCGCGGGGATGAACTCGTCGGAAATGCCTTGGATGCGGTGCTGGCCCACTTTCGAGCCGGTGGACAGCGTGGGCGATTCGGCTGGCTCAAGCGGATGGATCTTCACACGCGGATTCTGGCGGCGGAGGAAGTTGCCCACACCCATCACTGTGCCGCCGGTGCCGACGCCGGCTACGAACGCGTCTGGCGTTAGGTTGTGGAACTGAAGCTGCCACCAGATCTCCGGACCGGTGGTGCATTCATGGGCCTCCACGTTGGCCTGATTCGAAAACTGCTGAGGGAGGAAGACGTCTTCGCGCATCCCGGCCATTTCTTCCGACATGCGGATGCTCCCCAGAAATCCGCCTTGGGTTCGCGACACGGGAATGATCGATGCGCCCAGGCTTTGAATCAGGTCAATACGCTCTCGGCTCATCCAGTCGGGCATGAAGATGTAGACGTGATGGCCGAGAGCGCGACCCAGCGCGGCAAAAGCGATCCCGGTATTGCCGCTGGTGGCTTCGGCAATGGTGTCGCCCGGCCGGATGCGTTCCTCCGCGTAAGCCCGCTCCAGAATGTACAGGGCCATGCGGTCCTTGATGCTGCCGGTCATGCTGAATTGCTCGGACTTGGCGTAGATGACCCGCCTCTGGCCGCGGAACGTGAATTCCACCGCCAGCAACGGCGTGTTGCCGATCATCCGTCCGAGCGCGCGAAAGCGGCTCGTAATTCTCGGATCCATAGGCTGTCAGGGCAGGCTCGGTGGGGCGGGCGTGCTATTTCCAGTATGCCACTACAATAAGAGCCTCGTGCAACTAACTCTGATCAGTATGGCGGTGTGCCTGACGCTGGCTGCGGCAGCGTATGCGCTGCGCCTGATGACCCTGCCGGGAGCGATCACCGGCTTGGTGCTCGCTTCCCTGCTCTGGAATTACGCCGGATTCCGCGGGTTCCTTCTGCTGGCGGCGTTCTTTGTGCTGGGCTCCGGCGCGACGCGCATCGCCAAGCGGCGCGCTCCGCCACGGGTGGCGGCGCAGGCCGCCGCCAACGCCGGCGCCGCGCTGATCTTCGCGATCCTCGGCTGGACGCCGGCCGTGGTTGCGGCCCTGGCCGAAGCCGCCGCCGACACGGTCGCCTCTGAGATCGGTCCCCTGCTCCGCGGCCGCGTCTTCCTGATCACCAACGGTCGCGAGGTTCCGGCAGGAACTTCCGGCGGAGTCTCCGTCGCGGGGACGCTGGCGGGCTTGGCCGCCGCTGCCGTGGTAACCACCCTCGCTGTGGCCACCGGCATGGTCCGCCCGGGATGGTCGCCTGGGATCATCCTGGCCGCGGGTACCGGCAGCCTTGTCGACAGCTTCCTCGGAGCTACCCTCGAGAAACGCGGTTGGATCAATAATGACGGCGTCAATCTGCTGGGTACTCTTGCTGCCGGGTTGTTGGTGATGGACCTGTTGAGTTAATCCAACCGCAACGCGGCCGCCAGCCGCCCCAGCGCCACCAGCATCGCTCCCTGCTTGACGGAAACCTTGAAGAAACGCACCGACGATTGCGTTTCTTCCCACGCGCGCAGCAGACGCGAGCCATCGTATATGGGCGGCACGATAACGCCGCGAGCGCGCTCCAGCCATTCCTGAAAACTCGCCTCACCGGCTCCACCGCGCGCCAACATAGCGGGAACCACCAGACGATCCCGGTCGCTCAGGATCTTCGACGCGGGCAATCCGATGGCATGATCCACGACCTCCAGCACAATCGAGGCCACAATCCTGCCGGCGACCCGCGTATTCACCTGCCGGGGCGCAGCAGCCAGAATCAGGACGTCACACGGGCACTCCAGCAGTTCCAGGTTGCTGACGGCCTCGCCTTCGGCGCAGCCGAGCAGCCTGTGATGCTGGGAGGCGTATTCCGCGATCGCAGGTACGTGCAGCCCGGCGTCGCGATACAGCGCGCCGGAAATGTCGCTGAGTGCCACGATGCGAGCGCCGCTTTCATAGAGCAGCTCAGCCGTGGCTCGGCCGTCGAATCCGAAGCCTTGAATGGCGATTCGCTGCTCTGCGAGCTTCAGACGACGCTCTTCCAGGATGCGCCGCAGCAAGGCGACTACTCCTTGGGCCACGGCGGGGCGGCTGAGCATCGTCCCGGCCTCGACGCGTCGCGACATCCAGCCGGCAACCATCTCGTGGCAACCCACGCCGGGCATGAGCAGGTCCTTCGTGAGCCCGAGGATCGGTCCCAACGACGCGGCGTAACGCTGGCCCAGCAGCTTGAGAGCGCGCTCATTGAGTTTTTGCGGATCGCACAAGATCGCTCCGGCGGACCCGCCCATCGGCAGATCGAGCAGCGCGCTCTGCCAGGTCTGGGCCATAGCTTCCGCGCGAAGCGTGCCGAGTGAAACGTCCGGACGCAGAGCCACGGCGCCGAGGCTGGGCCCCAGCGCAGTGGAGTGCTGCACCCGAAACGCGGTCTCCGGCAGGTGCACCCGGATCTCCCGCTCCGGGAGCCGGAGGCGCTGGAGGATTGGCTCCTCCAGGCCCAGCCGCTTGGCGGCTTCCTCCAGCTCCAGTCCCGCTTCGACCGCGGGATCGAACTCCTCCGGCTCCACGGGAGGCAAGTAATTCGGTAGCGCACTCATTGCGTCGCCTCAGGGGTGTACGTGGGATTCAGCAGCATCGGCAACTCCTCATCGGCCACCACCTTCTTGGGGAAGATGTCCAGCCGCAGCACTGCTTCGCGGAAGGCCACGATGCCGGCGGTCACGGTGAAGAACGTGGCTGCGAATTCTGTCCACTTCGGGAAGTAGTAAGTACCCGAGCTGGCCTGCAAGCCGGTAATGGCGACGTTCAAGCGATAGGCCATGAATCCCGCCACCACCAAAGAGCAAGTGAAGTAGAGCTTCAACGGATTGCTGCGGATCTCCGGCCGCGAGAGCAACACCACCGGCGCGATCACCAGCAGCGCAATCTCCAGCCAGAACCAGCCGGTCTCCGGACGTATCACGAACAGGTATTTGACGCTGCCTTGGGCCACAATGTCGACGGCGCGCGCCAGTCCGAACAGGGAAAGCAACAGAAGCATGGCCTTGCCGATTTCCTCCAGGATGTT
>CAYPHP010000355.1:0-4979 GCA_964410045.1 uncultured Acidobacteriota bacterium
TTGTGGCCGAGCAGTTCACCGGGTACAAGGGGCGCTACGTGAAGAAGGAAGACACGGTGCGCAGCTTTAAGGAGATCGTCGAGGGCAAGCACGACGAGGTCCCGGAACAGTCCTTCTACATGAAGGGCGCGATTGAGGAAGTGCTGGAAGACGCCGAGGAACGCAAGAAGAAGGGCTAAGCGGAATGGCCGGAACTTTCAAACTCGAGATCGCCACACCGGAGCGCCTGCTATTGAGCGCCGAGGTGACCGAAGCCCAAGTGCCCGGCGAGAACGGCTACCTGGGCATCCTGCCGGGTCATACGCCGCTACTGTCCGTGCTGCAGCCCGGAGTGATCAGCTACGCCCAGCAAGGGCGCACGGAACGTCTGGTGGTCATGTGGGGTTACGTCGAGGTACTGCCTCACCACGTGACCGTGCTGGCGGAAGCCGCCGAGAAGGTGGAGGAAGTGGACTCGGCCCGCGCGGAACAGGCCCTCAAACGTGCCCTGGATCGCCTGAAGACTTCCTCCGTGGACGTGGACGTAGCCCGCGCCCAGGCCGCGGTCCGCCGCGCAAGTGCGCGTCTGCATGGCGTCGGAAAACTGTAGCGACAACCGCTTGGCAGGCGAGTCCTAGAGCGATGTTGTAGCCGCCAATGCACATCGAGGTAGTTGGGGAGATTACCGTCCTCGAGGTCATCGCCGTGAGCGGCAGCATTCGAGAACTGCCTCGCTTACGCAAGCAGTATGGGAAGGGCCGCTGGCGAAAGATGAAGGGCCGAGCGTTGGTTCGACTTGCCAGTGGACGTGTTCGCCTGGCAGAACTACACTGGTACGAGGCGCATGGAATAGGAAGGATGGAACTCAAGCGCAAGAAGTACCTGGACTAGGACCAATGCACGGACGACGATCAGGACGACGCTTCGTGGTTTGCCTCAGGAACAAGGGCTATGAAGCCTCTCTGGAGCGCAACAAGATCTACGTTGTTGTTCCGGACGCGGAGGCCGAGTCGGAGGGCGACATTCGAGTGATAGATGAGAGTGGCGAAGATTATCTCTATCCCACGCAATGGTTCGTCGCTTTGGAGGTCCCCAAGGCCGTCCAAGAATCTCTCAAGGCCTCCTAGCCGATCCTCTCCTGGACGTGGTTCGTCCGCTACAGAATCGCGCCCGCGGAAACCTCTAACGCCTGGCCTGTGATGTTCTCTCCCGCCGCGGAGGCCAGGAACAGCACCATATCTGAAATGTCGGTCGGACGCACGAAGCGCTTCAGGGCGGCTTGACCGGCGAACATGCTGCGCACCACATCCTCGGACTGACCGCTGGCTGCGGCGCGTTTCGCGATCACCGTTTCCATGCGCTCGCCTTCCACCGCGCCGGGACAGATGGCGTTCACCTGGATGTTGTGCGGACCGAGCTCTGTGGCCAGCGACCGCGTCAACCCGATCATGCCCCACTTGGAAGCCGAGTATGGCGTGCGCAGCGAGTACGCGCGCACGCCTGCGATCGATGAGATGTTGATGATCCGGCCACGCTTCGCGCGCATCATCATCCGCGACGCCTCCCGCGCACACAGGAACGCTCCGGTCAGGTTGATGGCCAGGGTCTCGTCGAATTCCTCGCGGCTGATCTCGATGATGGGGGCGCTGGGTCCAGCGATCCCGGCGTTGTTCACCAGGATGTCCAGCTTGTCCAACCGCTGAAAGGCGGTCACGACTTCGCCTTCGTTACTGACGTCGGCGGTGATCCAGGAAGCGCCTTGGGGCAGCGACCCCGGCTCACGCGGTCCCAGCATGTACACCCGCGCGCTGCAGCCGATCAGGGCTTCGGAAATGGTCCAACCCAGGCCGCGGGCTGCGCCGGTTACTAACGCTGTTTGTCCGTTGAGATCAACTCGCAGAGCGGGCGTAGTGGGTGTCGACATACTCGTTGAGGATACCAATAAACTCCTCAACGATGTGGTCGCCCTTGAGCGTTCGCAGCAGCCGCCCGTCAACGTAGACCGGGGCTTTGGGTTCCTCAAACGTGCCGGGCAGGGAGATGCCGATATTCGAATGCTTGGACTCGCCCGGACCGTTTACTACGCAGCCCATCACCGCCACCTTCATCTCCTCGACGCCGGTGTAGCGATCTTTCCAGTTCGGCATCTGCTTGCGCAGATAGCCCTGGATCTGCTCGGCCATCTCTTGGAAGAAGGTGGAAGTTGTGCGCCCGCAACCAGGACACGCGGTCACCTGCGGTGTGAAGCTGCGGATGCCCAGCGACTGCAGGATCTGCTGGCAGACCAGCACTTCCTCGGTGCGGTCGCCGCCGGGCGCAGGCGTCAGCGAGACGCGGATGGTGTCGCCAATGCCTTCCTGCATCAGGATAGACAGCGCGGCGGTTGAAGCGACAATGCCTTTGGCGCCCATGCCTGCTTCGGTCAGGCCGAGGTGCAGCGCGTAATCGCAGCGTGCCGCCAGCATGCGGTAGACGTCCACAAGATTCTGGACCACGCTGACCTTGGCGCTCAGGATGATCGCGGACTTGGGCAGGCCGTACTGCTCGGCCATTTGCGCCGAGAGTACTGCGCTTTGGACCAGCGCCTCACGGGTGACGGCGTCGGCGTCCACTGGGTTAGGCCTGACGGCGTTCTCGTCCATGAGCTTGGTCAGCAGAACCTGGTCGAGCGAGCCCCAGTTCACGCCGATACGCACCGGTTTTGAGTGCTTGGCCGCGACTTCCACCATGGTCCGAAAATTGTTGTCGTGCTTCTGACCGATGTTGACGTTCCCGGGATTGATGCGGTACTTGGCCAGGGCCGTGGCGCACTCCGGATACTTGGTCAGCAGGATGTGCCCGTTGTAATGGAAGTCGCCGATGATGGGCACACGCAGGCGCTGGGCTTCCAGGCCCTCGACAATCGCCGGGACAGCGGCAGCGGCGGCTTCGGTGTTTACCGTCACGCGGACCAGCTCTGATCCGGCGCGGGCCAGCGCGGCACACTGCGCGATCGTCGACGCAACATCGGCGGTGTCGGTGTTGGTCATGGACTGCACGACCACCGGGTTTCCTCCACCTACGAGGACATTGCCCACTCGAGCGACTACCGTTTTGTGCCGTTTGATTTCCGCCATCAGTGTTTATCTGTGTGCATCTGTGGTTTCAAAGGATTTTACCATCCCGCATCATCAGTGTCCGATGCGCGTACGCAGCCGCTTCGGGATTATGCGTGATCATCAGAATCGTCTGGCCGAGCCGCTGATTCAGGTCGCGCAGCAGGGCCAGCACGGCCGCGGAGTTTTCCGTGTCCAGGTTGCCAGTGGGCTCGTCGGCCAACAGGATGGCCGGATGATTCACCAACGCGCGGGCGATGGCCACGCGCTGCTGCTCGCCGCCGGACAATTCGGCGGGACGGTGGTGCATGCGGTCTTGAATTCCCAACAGCTTCAAAATCTCGTTGAACTCGTCAGGCGCATAGCCTTTTTGCGTTCCGGAAATGTGGCGGGCGATCTGGATGTTGCCCTCGGCAGTCAGCGAGGTCAGCAGGTTGAAGCGCTGGAAGACGAAGCCGACTTTCTTCTTGCGCAGAGCTGTGCGTCCGGCGTCGCCCAACGTGGCCAGGTCGACGCCGTCGAGCTGGACGTGTCCGGAGGTGGGCGAAGTCAAACCGCCAATCACGTGGAACAGCGTGGATTTTCCCGATCCGCTGGGCCCCATCACCGCCAGGAACTCGCCGCGTTCGACGGACAGGCTCACGCCGCGCACGGCGTGTACCTCCAGCCGCCCGGTGCGGTAGGTCTTGTGCAGGTCCTGGACTTGGACAATCGGCATTTCGTTTACTCGTAAGCCAGCGCGGCGATGGGATCCTGACGCGCGGCACGCCACGCGGGATACGCAGCGCCCACCAGCGATGCCAGTATGGCAATGATGCTCGCAGCCAGCAGCCATTCCTGGGTGATGTCGATGGTCAGCGCCGGGAATGCGCGCAGTACAACCCTTCGTAGCGCAATGCTCCCGGCAATCCCCAGGACAATCCCTAGCAGCGCGACCATGGCCGTCTCCCGCAGAATCAGGTTGGCAATGTAGAGCTTGGAAGCGCCCAGCGACTTGAGGATGCCGATCTCCCGGGTCCGCTCCAGCACTGTTGTATACATTGCCAGGAAGATCACCAGGAACCCGATAGTCACCGCGATGGTGATCATCACCCGCACGAACGGCTGCAGGCCCGGGAAATTCGACACCGTCATCTGCGAGGTGTAGTCCTCCATGGAGTTGACGTTGTAACCTTCGAGCAACTTACGCATCGCCGCAATCGCGGATTGGGTTTCCCGAGCGTCGTCCAGGCTGATGTAGAAGATGTTCACTTTGCCAGTGGAACCCAGCAGGTCCTGGGCCACGGCAAGGGGAATATACAGCCGCGCGCCGCGCCCGCTGCGGACGATACCCACGAGCTTGAAATCGTGGTCCCAAAACTTCAAGGTCTGGCCCAGCTTGAGCTTGTTGTCCCGGGCGTAAATGTCGTCCACCATGATCTCCAGCCCCGTTCCCAGATCGCGCCCTTCGACGAACTCAAAGGGACGAAGCTTGCGGTAGCGGTCATCGATCCCGTTGATCAGGGTGAGCCCGCCACTCGATTGGATCAGCACCGGGGCCACGACCGTGACGTGCGGGATTTCCGCCGCCAGCTTGTCGGCGATCTTCTCAGGCATGGGCGCAGAGCTCATTCCGGTCAAGAAACTGGCGCCCGGAGGACGCACCAGGATGTCGGCGCCCACGCCTTTCATGCGGTTGGCCATTTCCGCGACGATCCCGTTGACCAGCCCGACGGTGGAAATGATCAGCACTACCATCACCGCCACGGCGGCCACGCTGAGCGCGGTGCGCACCGGTCGATGCGCCAGATTGTTCAGCACCATGCGGTTGATCATGGACGCTCTTCCCGCACCAGGTGGACCACCTCGGTGCCCGCGGGCGTCTCCAGCGCGAATTTGTCGTCTTCCAGCAGCTTGTTCAAATCC
>CAYPHP010000356.1:0-4962 GCA_964410045.1 uncultured Acidobacteriota bacterium
AGAGGTGGCGCGGGAACGCGCCGAAGGCGTCCGCGTCGCGTACGTTGCGGCCACGCGCGCCCGTGATCTGTTAGTCGTGCCCGAAGTCGGCGATGAAGGCGCCCAAACCGAAGACTGGTGGACCGCCCCCCTGCACCAGGCGCTTTGGCCGGCGCGTCGCGCCGCGCTGCACATCACTTCAACCGGCTATCCGAAGTTCGGGCGCGACACGGTGCTGAACCGTCCCGCGGATCTTGCGGGTGAGATCAATTCCGTTCGGCCGGGACTCTACGAGTTCAAAGAAGGGTACAGCGTCGCGTGGTGGGATCCGAAATGCTTGAACCTGGGCGTGGAACCTGCATTCACTCTGCGCCAGCAGCAATTGCTCGAGAAAGAGGACCAGACGGTTCTGGCCGAGGGTCACCGGGCCTATCGTGAGTGGCAGGAGCGGAGAGCCTCGGCCCTGGAGCGTGGCCGCCAGCCTTCGCTGCAAGTCTTCCGCGCCACCCAAGCGGGCGTACCTTCAATTGATCTACCTCTTGTAACTGTGGTGGAGCTTGAAGGCGTGGCCGCTGCCGCCGGGGGACGCCGCTTCGGCGACCTGGTCCACCGCGTCTTAGCTTCCGTGGCACTCGACGCCGCCGCAGCGGCGGTCGAGAGTACGGCGCGGTTGCAGGGACGGATTCTTGGAGCCACGGTCGATGAGGTCACTGTCGCCGCGGACGTGGCGGCGGCGGCCCTGCGCCATCCGCTCCTGGAACGCGCACGAGTCGCCGCCGGACGCGGCATGTGCCGACGGGAGACGCCAGTCACGCTCCGCCTGGACGGCGGCTTGCTGGTCGAGGGCGTTGTGGATCTGGCGTTCCGCGAAGACGATCGCTGGACCGTGGTGGACTTCAAGACCGGTCGCGAACTGGAACAACGGCTCGAGGACTACCGGCGGCAGATCGGACTATATGCCGCCGCGATCGCAGGGGCTACCGGGCTTGAAGCGCACGGAGTCCTCTTGCGCATCTGACGACGCGCTAGAATAAGCGAATGGTGCGGCTGGGCTTCCCGATCGTACTCTTGCTGGCGACAATCGTGTCCGCACAGAGCGGAACGGTCGCCGTTGTAGGCCCGGCATCCGGCAGTCCCGGCGCGGTCGTGACGATGCCGGTCACGTTGGCGCTGAACACAGGCGTCAGCATTGGATCACTCTCCCTCGGGGTCAAGATCCTGGCTAACGCCACCGCTCCGGTGCTGTCAACTGGAATCATCTTCACTTCGACGGCTCCCACACCCGACCCAAGCTTCACCGCAAGTGACCCCGATGCCGTCGCCCCATTTTTTCAATTCAGCCCTGCCATTAGCGGCTCACGAACGTTGGGGATGATCCGCTTTACGATTCCGGCGGGAGCGGTCGCCGGGCAAAGCTACTCGGTTCAGATTCCGCTTCCGCCAAGCGCAACCGATGCGTCGAATACGGCTTCGATTCAGCTCGCCGCGGGCGCCAGTACAACGGTGACGGTCGGCGCAACACCGGTGATCGCCCTGAGCGCTACCTCGCTCAGTTTCTCCGTTCAGCAAGGATCGAATCCGGCCTCGCAGAATGTGAACGTCACGAACTCCGGCAGCGGCACGCTGACCTGGACCGCCAGCGTCGGCAGCGGCGCGTTCCTGAGCGTCGCGGGCGGGTCGGGAACAGGCACCGGGTCGTTCACGGTCAACGTCAACTCGGCAAGCCTCGCACCGGGCAGTTACGCGGGAACAATCACGGTATCCGCCACCGGCGCGTCCAATTCTCCGCGAACCGTCAATGTCAGCCTGACGGTCACGGCGGTTGACACGCCGCAACCGATCCTCAGCGCTTCGCCCGGCACCTTGAGTTTTTCAGCGGCCCAAGGCAGCGCGAACCCCACACCGCAAGCCGTGGGGATCGCCAACACCGGTGGAGGCACGCTTTCCTGGACCGCAACCGTCGCCAGCGGAACAGATTTCTTGACGATTTCGCCTTCTGCGGGAGGGGCGCCCGCGTCGCTGAGCGTCTCAGTGAATGCCGCCGGCAAAGCTCCGGGGAGCTACAACGGCAGCATTCAGATCACCGCCTCGGGCGCGACGGGATCTCCGCAGACGATCGCCGTGACGCTGGTGGTTTCGGCTGGGCCGGTGCTGGCGGTGAATGCTGCGACGCTCAGCTTCACCGGCCAAACCGGCCAGGTGATCAATGCGCAGACGGTGCAGATCACGAACAGCGGAGCGGGCACGTTGACGTGGACAGCCACGGCCGCTGTTTCCTCCGGCTTGGCCTGGCTGAGCGTAACGCCGGCATCGGGGACCGCGCCTGCAGCGCTAACCGTTTCCGTGAACACTTCGGGCCTCGCGGCTGGTACGCATCAGGGCGCCGTTACCGTGACGGCATCCGGCGCCGTGGGCTCGCCACAGATCATCAACGTCACTCTAACCCTCAGTGCGTCGAACCAGCCGGTTCTGGCGGTGAGCCCGAGACTCATGCAATTCACTTCGCCGGCGAACGCCAGCCCGCTGCCGCAGACTCTGCAAGTGTTGAACACGGGTTCCAGCGCCATCACCTTCTCCATTCAAGCGTCCACCGTCACCGGCGGCAACTGGCTCTCAGTGACTCCTTCGAGCGGGACGGCCACGGCGGCAACGCCGGGCAACGTGCTGGTCCAGGTGAGCACCGCGGCTCTCGCTCCCGGCAACTACGCCGGGACGATCAACGTCAGCAGTCCAAACGTCAGCAACAGCCCGCAGGCCGTGACGGTGATTCTGGCGGTCGGCGCACCGGTGGTCAATCGCAACGGACTGGTCAACGGCGCCAGCTTCTCGCAGGCCGCCGTGGTCAGCCCGGGATCGATCGTCTCGCTCTTCGGGGTGTCCTTGGCCCCAGGCATTGCCGTCGCCAGCAGCCTGCCGTTGCCCACGACACTCTCAGGCATACAGGTTCTGGTGAATGGAACCGCGGCCCCGCTCTTTTTTGTTTCTCCCTCGCAGATCAACTTCCAGATGATCTCCGGCCTTACAGACCCGACCATCCAGGTTGTCGTGGTTGCCGGAGGTGTGCGGAGCTTGCCCATCGACGTTCCAGTGGTCGCGGAAGAGCCGGGCATTTTCACGATCGCGGCAAGCGGCTCCGGACAGGCCGCTGTGTTGAACGCCGACAACAGCGTGAATGGGTCGGGAAATCCCGCGGCGCCGGGTTCGGTGCTGCAGATCTACGCCACCGGTTTGGGCAAAGTGGATCCGCCGGTGTCACCCGGCCAGCCTGCGCTGGCCGATCCGCTAAGCCTGACGGTGTCGAAGCCGGTGGTACGAATCGCGGGGGCGGTGGCGGAATTACTCTTCTCCGGGCTGGCTCCTGGATTTGTGGGCCTCTATCAAATCAACGTGCGGATTCCAACGGGCCTGGCCCCCGGCCAGCAGAACCTCCAACTGGAACTCAACGGCCGCCAAAGCAACCTGACTACGGTCGCGATTCGCTGATCACCCTACCGGGAACCCTCAAACAGAATCAACTCCAGATCCACGGTGATCTGGGCGCTGCTCAGCAGGCGATCGTTGCGTTCCTGTTCGCGGACGTCCGTGAGCGGGTCGGTGGGCGTGGTAGGCAGGCCCTTGCTGCCTCCGGCGCGGCCGGCGCGGTCATTGCCGCCGGTTCCCGTTCCTACTCCGCCGGCCGGCGAACCGCTGCCGGTGATCACCGCGATCTTCGGGTTGATGCTGGAGCGAATGCGCGCGACGCGCACCAGCGCCGTGCCTCTGCGCGTCTTCACCAGGTAAGTGTGTCCCTCGACAAAGAAGGCCTGTGATTGCAGGGACACGTCCTGCGGCAGCGTGGCCGCCGTTCCGCTACCCAAGGGCATGGCGCCCATGTCGTTGATTCCGCCATCGGGGAGGTTGACGCGGACTTCGAGCATTCCCGCGGCGGTGATCACCGGCATGAACTCCAGGTCGGCGGACCCGCCGCAACTGGATTGCGAGGCGCTGCGCAGGCGGAAGCCGGCACAATCGTCGTTGCGCGCGGTAATGGTCGCGCGATCGCGGCGCGCAACCCCCATGTCGTCGCGTCTGGCGACCGCCAGGTTCCGCAGCGGGATGCTCACTCCCGTCGCGCCTCTCAGGGCCAGCCGCAAGTCGCCGCTGGAGCCGCGCTCGGCTTTCCATTCCAGTTCCACTGTCGTCGACCGGCCAGCCTCCAGATCCACTCGGCTCGATGCCAGGACGCTGTCGCCTCGCATTAACGCCAGGCTCAGACCGTCGGAGGCTTGAGCGCCGCGGTTGCTGATGCGGGCGCGGAAGCGCACGGTCTCCCCTTCGCGCGGCAACGACGGCGTGTAGGTAAGGTCCTCAGCGCGCATTCTCATCGGGCTAAGCGGAGCCGGCGGCGGCGTCACCGTGGTGGTGGTAGAGGCTGTCTGGCTCAGGAAGAAGCCACCGCCACCCGAGAACGTATCGGCGCTGAACGTAACTATGCCCGTGCTGGAAAAGGACACGCTGAAGGTCACCGGCACGGTACTGGCGGACGTCACCGGCACGGTCGCGCTGGACGGCGTAAACAGCGCCGAGAACGAGCTTTCGCTGGGGTTGATGGTAACGCTGCCGCTGAAGCCTGACGCAGCGGTGACGTTCACGGTGTAGGTGCCGCTGGCGCCCACGGGCAAGACGGAAGGCGGACTCAAGCTGATCGAGTACGGGTTTGCCAAGGTCACGTTGAAAGTTACGTTTACTGACGTAGCGCCGGCCAGATCGTAAACCTGGAAGACCACTTGGAAAGGCACCAGGTTGAATCCATGATCGCCGACGTCCGTAAACGTGTGCACGATCGAGCCGCTGGCATTCAGAATGTCGCCCGGCGGCGCATCATGGCTCATGCTGAAACAACACGGCACCGAGGTTGATATGTCCGCGTGTTGCACCTGGCCCGTAAAGGCTGGGGATGACGAGTAGACGACGTTGATGGTAAAGGTCGCAGCCCCCCCATAG
>CAYPHP010000357.1:0-4962 GCA_964410045.1 uncultured Acidobacteriota bacterium
CAACTGCCAGTGTCCAGGAAACTGGGAGACCATGCCGCCAGCCAGCAGCGCCCCGATCGGAATGCGGATGAAGGTGTGGACGGCATCCCAGACGCTGTCCACGTAGGGAATCTTGTCGGCCACAAACTCGATCAGGTAGAGTATCAGTGCCGCCGAAATCACCCATGGATGGCCCATCGCGTCCATGGGCGCCGGCAAGGTCAGCCAACCGGCGTACTGGGTTAATCCCAGAATGGCGACGCTGGCGTAGGCGTTCAGTCCGGAGGCCAAGCCGGTGGCCAAGGCCAAGGCGAGGAGTTCGGGCACCTGCATACGACAAGTTTAGCACTCACAATATGAAGATTTCAGACCTTGATACACCTGCCGTCCTGATTGATCTGGCCGTCATGGAACGCAACCTGGCGCGCATGTCAGACTACTGCCGCGACCATCACTTGGCCCTGCGCCCACACACCAAGACCCACAAGGTCCCTGAGTTGGCCCATCGCCAGGTCCGGCTGGGAGCATGCGGGATCACCGTGGCCAAGGTCGGCGAAGCCGAAGTGATGGCTGCCGCCGGCCTCGAAGACATCCTCGTGGCCTATCCCGTGGTCGGCGCTCTCAAGACCGAGCGGCTGGCAAGAGTCGCGCGGCGCGCCCGAGTGACGGTCGGCGTGGATTCTCTGGAAGCCGCCCAGGGAATCTCACAAGCAGCCGCGGCTGGCGGCGTAACCATCGGCATGCTGCTGGAGATCAACACCGGGTACAACCGCTGCGGCGTTCCCATCGGTCCTGGGGCCGTGGACCTTGCCCGGCGGATCGCGGAGTTGCCGGGCATCCGCTTTCGTGGCGTGATGGTGTATCCCGGCTATTTCCTGGCCGATCCGGCAAAGCACCAAGAGATGCTGGCCACGGAGGTCGCCCGGCTGAAGGAGATTGTCGGCCTTTTCCATCAGGCCGGCGTTGCCATCGAAGTCTTCAGCGGGGGCTCGACACCCTCCGCGTTCCTCACCGAAAAGCTGCCCGGTGTGAATGAGATTCGCCCCGGAACTTACATCTACAACGACATGAACACAGTGGGCACGGGCGCGTGCCGATTGGAAGATTGCGCCGCCAGCGTAATGGTAACCGTGGTCAGCACTGCCGTGCCGGGACGAGCCATGGTGGACGGCGGTTCGAAGACTTTTTCCAGCGATCTGCTGCGCACCGGCGCCGCCGCAGGATATGGACGCGTCGTGGAAGATCCAGGGGCGCTCCTGGCGCGCTTCAACGAGGAGCACGGCCACTTGGATATCAGCGGCAGTTCGCGGAAGTATCGCGTGGGTGAGCGCCTGCGGGTAATTCCCAATCACGTATGTACGATGATCAACATGCACGACGAAGTTTACGGCGTGCGCGGCGAAAACGTGGAGGTTACATGGAAAGTGGAAGGACGCGGCAAGTTGCGTTGATTCTGGTTCTGGCGGCCGGTCTTTGCGCCCAGGCTCCGGCCCCGGCCCCGGCTCCCCTGCCCGCTCGCGAAGTGGCCCGGCTCCTGGACGAGACCGCGGCGCTGTTCAAGAGTATGGCGCTCCAGGGCGCACAGACGGCGCTGGAGAATGATCGCGCCCGGATCCAGCAGGGTTTCACGCCGGAGATCTACAAACTCGTGCAGGACACCCGCGCACGCGCCGTGCGCCATGCCATGGGTTCCGACAACACATCGGCCGCCGACCGCGTCAAGCTGATGGAACTGGTGGACCGTTGGGAAGCGCACCTTCGCGCGTTGCTGGCGCAGCGCGAGCAGCGTCTGCGTAATCCCGATCGCGACAATCTGGCCCGTTACGGTGAAGCGAATCGGACCCTTACGGCGCCCGCAGCGGGCGAACAACGGGTGGTCTTCCTGGGCGACTCGATCACCGACGGTTGGCGACTGCAGGAGCACTTCCTGGGCAAGCCATACGTGAACCGCGGCATCGGCGGACAGATTACCGGCGAGATGCTGGGGCGCATGAAGGCCGACGTGCTGGATCTGAAGCCGACGGCCATGGTGGTCCTGGCGGGAACCAACGACCTGGCTCGCGGCGTCGCCATCGACACAGTGAAGAACAACCTGAGCATGATCGGATCGCTGGCCAAGCACGCCGGAATCCGCGTGGTCTTCGCCAGCATCCTCCCGGTCAGCACGTCCACCCAGATTACGATGCGGCCGCCGGACAAGATCCTGCAACTGAATCAGTGGATGCAGGAACACGCCAAGCAGGAAGGCTTTCTCTACCTCGATTACCATTCGGCAATGAAGGACGAGCAAGGGCTGTTGCGCGCGGAACTCGCCAACGACGGGTTGCATCCCAACGCCGCAGGCTACAAGATCATGGCTCCGCTGGTGGACGCGGCCATTCAGCAGGCCACCAAGGCCACCACCAAGAAGAGGTAGACAACCACAGATGAACACGGATGAACATCGATCGGAGACTCGGCTGTTCATCGGTGTTCATCCGTGCGCATCTGTGGTTTCAAAGTGCGACACTGGCGAACACTAACGTGCGTGATCCTGGTCGCGGCAGCGTCTTGGTCCGCGAGGCAGATCGCCGCGACGGCCTGGAAGAGCGTGGTCGGCTACCGGACGCCGTACACGTTTCACCAGACTCTTCCGCCCGGCAGTCCGCTGGTTCGCCGCGTGGTGCTGATCGTCCTGGACGGCGTGCGCCTGGATCTTTCCCAACGCATGCCGTTCCTGAATAGCCTGCGCCGACAGGGGGCGGATGGGATCGCCCGCGCCGGCCAGCCTTCGCTCTCGAACCCCAGCCGCGCGGTGCTGGTTACCGGAGCGTGGCCGGAAATCCACGGCGTGACCTTCAATTCCGGGTACAGCCCGATCACCGTGGACACCATCTTCTCTCTGGCCAGGACGGCGGGAATGAAGACCGCGGTGTCAGCCAGATTCTGGCGAACCAACTTTGTGGCCCTGGGCGCGGGGGCCTTCCCAAGATATCCCAAGGAACTGCACGGGGCGGAACCGGACGCTTATGTGGAGCATCAGAAGAAGTCGTGCGACGGCTTGCCAGAGCTGATTCGCAACAGTCCGGCGCAGTTCCTGGTCGTGGACCTGAACGCCATGGACGACGCCTCGCATGATCTGGGCCCGCTTTCGGCAGGCGCGTCGAAGGTCTTGCAGCAAGTGGATGGTTGTCTGGCAAGCATCGCCGGTGCTGTGGATTTGAAGGAAACCGTTTTGGTGGCGACGGCGGACCACGGCCACATCGATACCGGCGGCCACGGAGGAACGGAGGAGATTGTCCTTCGCGTGCCACTGGTGATCGCGGGCGGGCCGGTGCTTCCCGGGGCCCGCGTGGAAGCGCAGCAGACCGACATCGCCCCGACCATTTGCGCGTTGCTGGGGCTGCCGTTCCCGGCCACCAATCAGGGCCGCGTCTTGCATGAGATTCTTCCTGAAGCGTCGCGGTCCGACATCGAAGCGCGGCTTCAGAAGCAGGTTGCGGCTTTCCGAGAGTTTCAAACGCGTCTGTTGGGCGGGCCGCCGGAGCAGGCTCGCGACCGCGATCGGCAAGGGCGTACCGTGCCCGCTGCTGTTGGGACCATCCTCCTATTTGCCTTGTGCATGTGGTTGCTGTGGGCCATCCTGCTCAATACCTCCGAGCGACGCGGTGCAACGGCTGCCCTGGTAGTGTTCTATCTGATTTACTTCGCGATGTTCAAACTCAGCGGACTGGCCTACTCCTTCAGCGCCGTCAATCGGGAAGAGTACTTGCCGCAGTTCTTCCTGAAGAACATGCTGGCGGCGGGTGCGGCACTGACCGTGGCTGCGTTCGCCGCCGGATGGTTCGTCCCGGGCAGCAACCTGGCAGGCAGGCTGCGCGTGTCCGCGGCCCTGACCACATTAGTGGTTGCGTCGTTGGCGGTGCAACTCGTGGCCATCTACTGGATCAACGGAATCTTCATGACCTACTGGATGCTGGATCTGTCGTGGGGAATCCAAGCCTACTTCGCCTTGCTGGCGATCCACGCGCTGGGTTTCGCGATGCTCCTGACGCCGCTGACCCTCTACGGCGGCGAATGGCTAAGGTCCCGCGTTTCCTAGTAGCGGAATTCGATCTGGTCTGCCTCCGCTTCCCGGTGAGTCTCGCGAAGCAGATCGGCGTACTGGCGGCGCAGCCAGGTCTTTTCAGAGTGCGCTGAAAGGTCTTTCAAGGAGTCCAGAGCCTCCTTGTAGTAGCGCTCCGCTTCCCGGTAATGCCCGCGCTGCCTCTCCAGTTGTCCCAGGTTGCCCAAGGTGCTGGCGACCTCGGGGTGGCGATTTCCGTAGAGCTTGCGGACCATGGCCAGCGCCTTGGCGAAGAGCTTGCCCGCAGCGCCCAGGTTTCGCTTTTGGAGTTGTAGCGTACCCATTTGGTTGTAGAGCTTGGCCAGAACCGGATTGGGCGACGTGAGCGTACGCTCGGCGGTAGACTGAGCCCGATCCAACAAGGGACGCGCGGCATCCTCGCGGCCGAGTTCCCGGTTCAAGCGGGCCAGGTCCACCAGCGCGGAAATCACTTCCGGATGGTCCTGGCCATGAACTTGTTCATGCACTGCCAAAGCTCGGCGCAGTAACGGTTCGGCCGTGACATATCGCTGATGGCCGAGGTAGAGCACTCCCAGGTTGGTTAACCCAAGGCCAACATCGGAGTGATTGGGTCCAAAAATATGTTCGCGGATTTCCAACGACTGCCGCAGGAGGGACTCCGCCTCATCGAAGCGGCCCAAGGATTCGGTGACGGCGGCCAGGTTATTCATCGCCGAAGCCACGTTGCGGTGCTCGCGGCCCCAATGTTTCTCAACCAAGGTCAAGACGCGGCGCAACATCGGCTCGGCCTCAGCATCCCGGCCCAGCGCAACCTGGACGGTAGCCAGGTTATTCAGGTGGCCGGCCGCTTCGCGGCTATCCGGGCCCGGACCGGCTTCCGCTAGAGTCAAGGCTTGGCGCAGCACCGGCTCGGCCTC
>CAYPHP010000358.1:0-2883 GCA_964410045.1 uncultured Acidobacteriota bacterium
TGCCGGCATCGGCTACGGCGGGTCCTGTTTTCCGAAGGATGTCGCGGCGTTCCATGAGATCGCGAGGCAGTTCGGCTACGACTTCACGCTGCTGCGCGAAGTGATGGCGGTGAACTCGGGACAGCGGCAGCGCTTCATGAAGAAGGTGGAGGAGGCGCTCTGGGTGCTGCGCGGAAAACAGGTGGCGGTCCTCGGTCTCGCCTTCAAGCCCGACACAGACGACATCCGCGAAGCGCCCGCCATCGATCTCCTCCGCTGGCTGACCGGTGAGGGCGCAAGTGTGCGCGCCTACGATCCCGTGGCAATGGAGAATATGCGCGCCCTGTTCCCGGACGTACGGTATTGCGCGAACGCCTACGAGGCTGCGACGGGCGCAGACTGCGTGCTGTTCGTGACCGAGTGGGAGGAGTTCGGGCGTCTTGACCTGGCGCGGCTACGGGCCGTGGTGCACCTGCCGATCATCATCGATGGCCGGAACATCTTCCATCCCCAGGCCATGTCGGACGCCGGCTTCGAGTACTATTCGGTGGGGCGAGCAGCGGCCCGGCCTCTGGTCACCAAGGCCTGATCCTCGACTAGTTCTTTAGTTTCAATTCATTAGGAGCCTGCCGGAAGATCTTTCCCGAACGGCCGCCAGGGAACTTTCTGGCCGGAATCCCGTATCAACGCATGGAGGGGGAACAACCATGTACTGCACGAGCTGTGGTCAGCAGATCGTGGCGGAGGCGGCCTACTGCATGCATTGCGGGGGAGCGCAGCCGGGGATCCATCCGCGGCGCCGTTTGTACCGCCCGCGGTTGGGCCGCAAGGTAGCCGGTGTGTGCCAGGGGGTTGCCAACTACCTGGACATCGACGTTACATTAGTGCGGGTCGTGTGGTTGCTGGTTGCGCTGGCCGGCGGCGGTGGGTTCCTAGCCTATATCGTCGCCTGGTTCGTGATGTCGAACGAAGAGGACATGCCGGCGCTCGCCCCGGTCAGGGTTTCCGGTTCCACCGGATAGTGGCGGTTGAGTTCGGGCCAAGGAGGCCACCATGTATTGCAGCCATTGCGGAGCGCAGGTCACCGCGTACGCCAAGTTCTGCCCTTCGTGTGGCACCCTGCAACCGGAAGTCTCGCGCGAGAAGCGGTTGGAACGGCCGCTCGTCGGACGCAGGATTGGCGGCGTGGCGCTGGGTGTGGCCCGCTACATGGAAGTGGACCCGGTGATCATCCGCATCCTGTTCGTTCTGGCGGCACTGATTCCGCCCAGCATCGGCCTGTTGGTCTACCTCGTCTGCTGGATTGTGATGCCGGCCGAGCTCGACCATCCAGCGGTCAGCCCTTCAACCGCCGTCTCCAAGCCGCCGGAGCCTTGAGGCCGGCCCTCTCCACTTCTACGCGCGCCGGTGAGGCTTTGCGGTACCGGTGCAGTCCGTTGCGCGCCTGGCTCCGAGCCTGCGGCGGCCAGGATGCCTAACCCGCAGCTGATCGAGGAGGAAGGCGTTACTCTGATCCGGAAGCGGCGCGGGAGGCGATCCCGCGTTCCAGCTTCCTGGAGAGAAAGATGCTCGCCAGGCAGAATCCGATGAACAGGTAATAGCCCGGCAGGATCTTCGAGCTGTTGGTCGGGATGGCCAGTTGTCCGACCACGCCGCGCACGCCTTCCAACCCGCTCTCGATCAAACCGTTGAAGGCGACAAAGGACATGAAGATGGCCAGCGCCATGACGTCGGCCATGGACCACTTGGAAGACTCGAACGCGAGGAACTTCACGATGCGGCTGGTGCGGAGCATCGCCGGCCGGAACAGGCAGGCGCTCAAGGCCATCATCTTCAGCGCCGGGAAGACCACCGCGAACAACAGGACCAACACGGCGACGAGCGTCATCTCGGGCCGGCCCATCTCGATGAGCGTTTCAAACACCTCCAGCACGGTCTTGCTGCGGAAGTACATCGACTGTTCCTGAAACTCGATGGGAGTTCCGAGAAGGGTCGCGCCCAGCCGCGTGATCCGGACCTCGACCTCGAGCATCGGGCTGAACACACCGCCGGCCAGCACCGCGATGCAGAACAACATCAGCACGGCCACCGCGGTTCGTGACAGGACCGGTCTTCCGGCGGTCAGCAGGACGAACCCGGCGAGCAACGATCCGAGCGCCGCGAGGTAGTACCAGGTCTGCCGCGCGTCGGCTTCCTCGATCCGATTGGCGAGCGTCTGCTGGCATGCCTCGCCGCTGGTGCATCCGTGCCGCTTCAGAATGGCGGCATGCGCGGTCATGTCCACGGCGCTGAAGGTGTTCTTGACGGCGTCCGCCAGGATCACGCGGACGGATTCCTTGAAAGCCTTTTGGGTTTGCGGCTTGCCCAGTTCCGCCATCACGATACGGGCGTACTGCGGAACGTTAGGCTTCAAGGAGGCGACGATCATGTTCACCATCATGGCGGGCATGCCGGCGCCCTTGGGTTTCGGGGCGGTCATCTGAGTCTGGATGTTCTCGAGCAGCGAGTACAGCGATCGTTCGACCATCGGCCGGAGATTCGCGCTCTGGGTCTTCAGATCCAGCTTGTCGACCTGGGAGTTGAGGAGAGGCCCGACGATCTCCCGCCAGCGGTCGGCGCTCAGCATCCCGTAGCGGACGTGTTGCAGTTCCGCCAGGTCGACGCGAAGATCGCGGCGTTTGGTAAGTCCGTCGACGGTGAGCCAGCTGAACCAGATCGCCGGCACGAGCAGGAGCGCACCGAAGGCAAGCCGGATGTCGAACTTGCGCGTGGGCTCCCTCGGCGCAGGCTCCAGCGGCTGGGTTAGGAGATCCACAATAGTGAACGAGTATACCCTTCCGGCCCGCCGCTCCTTTGCTGAATTGACGCTGGCCCGCCCGCGGTTCGGACAAGCGAGCCGAAGCC
>CAYPHP010000358.1:2893-4962 GCA_964410045.1 uncultured Acidobacteriota bacterium
TTGGAGGGCCTTGCCTCAGGCACCGACAACCTACTCCGCCATCTCCTGCGCCATTACTATGGCTGCCGCCATAGCGAGTTTGTGATCCTGGTTCCACGGAGGCCCGGCGGTCTTCCGCACGTTGAGGAAATGAGCATGAAGGTTCGGGAGGCGCAACACCCGGCTGGCCGCACTCAACACTTTCTTCGCGTCGTACCAGTAGACGGGCCAGCCGCGCGCCCCGGCCGCGGCGGCCAGAGCCATGCGGTACATCACCCAGTCGGCGACGTTCCGCGCGCGGTAGCCGAGGATTCGCTCGGCGATGGCAGGCGGAAGAGGTGGGCACTTGCGGAGGGCGACGCCGCGGATCCGCGGTGCAGCGAGCGAGACGGCGTCCAGTGCAAGGGCCGCATGCTTCTCCGCCGAGAGGCGGACGCGCTCCAGAAGCGCCACGCCTTCCTCCATGGGAGGCTCTGGGCGTCATGGTGATAGGGAATTCTCGGGAGGCTCTCGTCCACGAGTTCGACGCGGCGGCGGTCGAGGAGCGTCCCCTCCCGCGTTGCGGTCACCAGCACCGCCCAACCACCGTGATCCGAGACGCCGATGATGCCGCCGTTCTTCCCCATGGTGATCCTTACAAGTCAAAGGTTTCCGCCTGACCGTTTTTGAGTCGGGGCAATCGTCTCCGGTTGACCGGAGTCTGAAGCGTTGGGTAAGATAAGGTCATAACAGGTGGCACTAATCGAATATGCGAACTCGCAAAACAATGACCGTGTCCCTGCCCCCGGCAATGATCCGACAGGTCGAGCAAGTGCGTAAGATTGAGCATCGCACGCGGTCTGAGCTTGTCCGGGAGGCACTGCGAGCCTACTTCCGCTTTCCAACAGTGGCAGCCTCCCGACAGGAACTGCGGGGCATCCGACTGGGGCGGGCTGAAATGCGCCGAGGCGAGTATGTTACCTTAGATCAGCTTCTTCATGCGGTGGACCCTCCACGTCGCAAAACGCGCAGAAAAGCAGCTTAAGCGCATACCTGGAAAGGACAGCGACCGGGTCTTGGCAGCGCTCCAGGCGATGCGCGGCGATCCTTTCAGCGGTGATATTGTCCGGCTAACGGGCCAACCGACCGCGTGGCGGCGCCGCGTCGGGAGTTACCGAATCTTCTTTGATCTCTATCCCGATCAGCTTCTAATCGAGGTGGTTGACATCGCGCGTCGGACCTCGACGACCTATTGACCGTGACTCAGTCCTTCCGGATCGTAGGCCCGCATGTTCTTTGAAGGGAATGGTCGGACGAGGGTTTGACCTTCCGGTCTCGCGGCTGGATGCCATTCGGCACTGGCAATAGTCCAACACCTTTCCAAAGAGCGCTGGACCGTTGATCGGACACGATCAACTGGGCTTGCGGCCGCCTTCTAAGCTTGTCCAAAGTTCGTGCCACACGCAGTCCTGGCCGCGATGTGTCCACGTCGACCCGTGTTCGTCACAGGGATGAGGCACTCACCGCGGCCCTCCCGTAGTACGGGGAGGAGACAGCGACCGCAACGACAGGAATACACTCCCACGACCGCGCGATCACCCACACTTGGCTGGCTCCGACGGCATCGAGAAGCGTTCTTGAGTCCACGCCTGCCAGAGCGGCGTCTCGCGGGCGACGGTTCCGGCGGCCTGATCGCCGTAAAGGTAGAGGTTGAGCGCAACCATGCTCTGGCCGCCGAAGTTGACGGCGCCCAGGGCGGCTACACCCGGCCCCGGCCTGTCGATCCGTAGCAGGGCGTCGTACGGACTCTGGGTGACGTACTCCGCCACGCCGCTGAGCGCCGGGACACCTGCGGGCGCCGTCCAACGCTGCCCGACGCTCAGGCCCTTCACACCCAAGGCCGCGGTGAGGGCTTCCCAAGCCTCAGCTTCGGTACCCGCGGCGGGGACCATCCACTTCAACACCGCCGAGCGTTGGCCGCGGAAGTGCGTGAGGTAGATCCGCAGTGTGCACAAGAAAGCGGGCCATCCGGATTCGGTGCCTTCCAGTTGGTTGTCCCAGTCGTCGGTGCTGGCGAAAAGGCTATGGACAATGCGGACGATGCAGACGCC
>CAYPHP010000359.1:0-3928 GCA_964410045.1 uncultured Acidobacteriota bacterium
GCCCAGAAGACGATATCTTCCGTCTTCAAGAACGGCGACGTCCCCGGTGCGAAACCAGCCGTCTTCGAACGCCTTCGACGTGGCTTCCGGATTATTCCAGTATTCCCTGAAGACCCCCGCGCCGCGCACCAGTTCGTCGGGACGCCCGTCGGGAAATACGCGCCAGACCATCAGCGGGAAAACCTGGAAGACCTGGGCCTGAAAGCGATGCGTCTGGGTGTAGCCGCCTTCGACGTCGCCGAAGAGCAGGCCGTAGGGTTTCCGGCGGCGGCGGACTTCGTCGATCAGCAGGCGGCGCAGCCGATCGCGGGAAACAGAGCGCGAGCTGCTGATCATCAGGGTGCCCTGGCGTCCCACGGGCGTCTGCCCCGGCTCGCCGCGGCCATGTCCGTTGCTGCGCGCGAATCCGCGCACCGGCGTGCGCGAAAGTAGGAAGTTGCGCAGCACCCCGTCCTCGACCACGGTGACGCGCTCGGCGGCGATGCCTTCGTCGTCAAATCGGTAATGCCCCATCAGCGGTACGCCCTGGACTTCGCCCAGCGTGGGATCGTCGCGCACCGTAAGAAACGCGGGCAGAATCCGCTCGCCGACTTTGCGTGTAAATGTCTGGCCTTCGTTGCGCTGCCGCTGGCGCTGCCCTTCCACGCGATGTCCCAACGCCTCGTGGAAGAAGACCGCGGCGGCTCGTCCGGTAAGAATCGCCGGCCCGGAGTACGGCTCCAGTACCGGAGCCTGACGCAGGGCCTTCAAGTCGGCGGCCATGGCGGCAATCTTTGCAGCGACCAGTTGCGGCGCAAGCTCGGCCGGTCCGCCGGGAGTGGTCCACTCAAAACTTTCGAAGCGGTTCAAGTCCATGCCGTCGTCGGCCTTGGACTCCGCCGCCAGCCCCAAGCGGTAGAGCACGGTGGACGAAGCCACCGCCACGCCATCGCTGGTGACCACGTAACGCGTGGCTGCTCGCGCGGTCAGCGTCACGTGGGAGTTCAGGATGTGCGGTTGCTGGCGGAAGGCCTCCGACCAGGCACGCAGTTGAGTCTTCCATCCCGCGATGCGGCCGTCGAGATCCGAACCCAAGGTGACTGGCGCGGCCTCGCCCCGCATCTCACCGGTGCGCGCGAAGTCGGGCGAGTTATCCTCTGCGGCCACGCGCACGTCTTTGGCGGTTCTCACCCGAAGGAATTGCCGGGCGGCGTCCTTGTAGGCACGGTCGGTGGCCCGCCACAACGCCCGCCGCAGCACTGCGTCGCCGTCATCGAACGGTCCGCGGCGCGGCAATTGAAACGGCGGAAGCGAGCTTTCCCCGGGCACTTGATGGGTGTTATCCAGTTCGTAGCTGCCCACCCGCACTGAAACGTCCAGCCACCGCGCGCGGTTCTGGTTCGTACTTTCCAGCGACCCGTTCGACGCCGAGATCTGCAGCGCGTCGACGTCGGTGACGGTGTAGCCGAAGAAGTAGGGGGCAGGGTCTTGCTTCGCAAGCGCGGTTGTTGCCCTTGCGAGTTCGCCCTGCATCGACTTGAGGATTGTGGATTGGCCAGAGGCAGCAGCGGCCAAGAGCAGGATTGGGATGACCTGTCTCACGCGCCTACCCTAGCGGACTCATCCAAGAGTTCCATCACGTGAAGAACGCGTTGACCCGTCTTGTGGAGCCGCGCTCCGGCGCGCAGTTGCAGCAGGCAGCCGGGGTTGGCGGTGACGATGATCTCCGCGCCCGTCGAGCGGGCATCGGTCATCTTGTTGTCGAGAAGTTCCAGCGACAGATCGTTGTGCAGGATGTTGTAGACGCCGGCGCTGCCGCAGCAGATGTCTGCTCGCGGCAGTTCGCGAAATTCCAGGCCCGGGACTTGGCGGATCAACTGGCGCGGCGCGGCGCGCACGCGCTGCCCGTGACCCAGGTGGCAGGGATCCTGATACGTCGCTACCGCGCGGATCTCACCGAGAGGCTGCGTGAGCCCGATCTTGGCCAGGAATTCGGTGACGTCCAGCATCTTGGCGACGAACTCCGCGGCGCGCGGCTCGCCTTCCAGCAGATGCCCGTATTCCTTGAGCGTCGATCCGCATCCGGCGGCGTTGGTGAGCAGCGCGTCAAACGGCTCGGCGAGGAAGACTTCGACGTTGCGCCGGGCCAGGTCGCGGGCGATGTCGCGCACGCCGGCATGGACGTGCAACGCGCCGCAGCAGGTCTGCTCGCCGGGAATCACCACTTCGCAGCCGTTGGCCGTGAGCACATTCACCGTGGCCTGGTTCATGCGCGCGTGAGTCACGTTGGCCAGGCATCCCGCGAACAGCGCCACGCGGAAGCGCTTTTCCCCGCGCGCTGGAAACACGCGCCCGATCTGATCGAAGAAGAACGGTTTCTCGGCTTCAGGAGCCACCGCCTCCACGCCGGCCAGGCCGAACTCCTCGAGCAAGCCCGAGCGGCGGATCATCGCCTGCAGTCCGCTTCGCTGGTAGAAGACCAGCAGGTGGCCCATCAATTTCATCAGCGCCGGACTGAGCAGAAGATGGCGATAGAGGAAGTTGCGTGCCAGGCGTTCGAGCAGCGGACGCTGGAATTTGTCGTTGATCTGCGCGCGCGCCGCCTCTACCAGCTTGCCGTACTCCACGCCGCTGGGGCAGGCCGTTTCGCAGGCCCGGCAATCCAGGCACAGATCAATGTGCTTTACAAAGTTCGGACCCAGCTCCATGCGGCCCTGGTCCACCTGGACCATCTGGTAGATGCGCCCGCGCGGAGAGTCCGCTTCCCAGTGCAGCTCGCGATAAGTGGGGCAGGCGTTCAGGCACAATCCGCAGTGGACGCACTTGATGTAATCCTCGTAGCGCGGGGCGTCCACGCCGCTGAATCCGCTCACAGCCCCCCCACGAACGTGCCGGGATTGAGAATGCGGTTGGGATCGAACGTGCGTTTGAGTTCGCGCATCATCGGGAGATCGTCGCCCGCCGGTCCCCAGCGATCCACCGGACCGGGCGCGTACTCGGCGACGGCGCGCGCGCCCAGCGGAGTGAGCACCGCGCGGGCCCGATTCACCCAGGCGGCTTCGTCGGCGGCTTGCGCGTAGAAGTAGGTGACGCCCGTGCCCGCGCGCGAGACCACGGCGTCGGCGTGCAGGGCGGCGATCGCCGGTCCGATCCCGGCCAACGTGGAAGTGACCTTCAGGCGCACCGCCTCTGGCGCGCGCTTTTCCATTTCCAGCGGCATGTCGGTAATCGCGGTCCACAGGCGATCTTCGTCCAGTCCGGAAAGTGTCGCAGAGGCGGTGTGTCCGGACTGCTTGCCGATGGCTTCGAGCTCATCCCGGTAGCGGGCGATCACGCGATCCACGCCGCCGTAGGCCACCGCCAGGATCCAATTTCCCGGCGGCAATTCCTGCGGAGAAACAAAGCGTGCAGCAGAAGAATCCAGCAGGTCCATCGCCAGCGGTGTCAGCACCGAGCGCTGGATGGCGGAACATGCCGCCAGCGCCGCGTCAGGGCGTGAAAAACCCAGGGCCAGGGTCTCGCGCGCGGCGGGCAGCGGATAAGTGCGGAAATTCGCCTGCACCAGGATCCCCAGTGTCCCGCATGATCCGATCAGCAGCTTGGCCATGTCGTATCCGGCCACGTTCTTGACCACTTTGCCGCCGCTCTTCACCAGCTTTCCCTCGACGGTGGCAAAACGAATTCCGATGACCATGTCGCGGGCGGTCCCGTAGAACAGCCGGAACGGCCCGCTCCAGTTGCCCAGCAACGCCTCGCCGACAGTCAGGCGGTGCGCGCTCAACGGCAACCATTGGCGCTCGGCGCTCAGCGCGGCGTCCAGGTCGCCCAACGTGGCTCCGGCCTCGACGCTCACGGTCAGGTCGGCGGCGTTGTACTCGAGGATGTGATTCAGGCGTTCGAGAGAAATGCGGAAGTCCGGACCAACCCGGCGGCCTGTGCGGTTGGCCTC
>CAYPHP010000359.1:3938-4959 GCA_964410045.1 uncultured Acidobacteriota bacterium
AACACAGATGAACACCGATCGGTGTCCGCTAACGGACAGTGCTTCCCGTCAGCGGGCAGACGATGGCGGTGAACCACGTTACTCTGGAACAAGTTAAGCTGGTCGGACACGTGCCTGTTGGGGGGTATGCTTCAAGATCTTCGTTACGCTTGGCGTGGCTTGACTCGGGCTCCTGGATTCACCGCCCTGGCCGTCGCGGCGCTTGCTCTGGGCATCGGCGCTAATACCGGCATCTTCACGCTGGTGAGTGCGGTGCTGCTGCGCCCGCTGCCGTATCCCGACTCCGAGCGACTGGTGGCTGTCTGGTCCAAGGTGACGCCCAATCCGCAGGCCTCGGTGGTTGTCTTCGAAAACGACGTCGCCTCCTATCCGCAATATCTGGAGTGGAAACGGCGGAACCACGTTTTTGAAGGGATGGCTGCCAACAGCGGAGCTTCCCTGAATCTTAGCGGGACCGGCCGCGCCGAGCGTTTGTACGCCTTGCGGGTGACGCCGGATTACTTCAGCGTCCTGAAGATCCAGCCGCAAGTCGGGCGCTCGTTTCTTCCGGAAGAGGAAGTCGAAGGCCAGCATCGCGTGGCCGTGCTCACCGCAGGCCTGTGGGAGCGGCAATTTGGACGCGATCCGGCGATCGCCGGCAAGACCATCTCGCTGAGCAACGAGAGTTACACGGTGGTGGGTGTGCTGCCCAGCGGGCTCCCGTATGCCAGCAATGCCGACTTGTTTGTTCCGCTGGTTCCGGAAACAAATCCGAATCACGGCTATCTTCGGGTCACCGCGCGTCTGAAGCCGGACGCCAGCTTGGATCAAGCGCGAGCGGAACTGCAAGTGATCGCCGCTGCGCTTCGCCGGGAAAACCCCAAGGCCTACCAGGACGTTGGCGTGAATATCCTGTCTCTGCAGGAGGACTTGGCCGGAGAGGTGAAGCCGGCGCTGCTGATCCTGATGGGCGCTGTGAGTTTTGTGCTGCTGATTGCCTGCGTGAACGTGGCCAACATGCTCTTGGCGCGAGCAGTCGGCA
>CAYPHP010000360.1:0-4949 GCA_964410045.1 uncultured Acidobacteriota bacterium
CCAAGCCCGTGGAGATCGGCCCCGTGCGCGTGGCCTATCAATACTTGAATCATCCCGGCATCGCGCTGGGGTTCCGGGTTTGGGCCGGCGGCAAATCGGTGGTCTACGTCAGCGACCATGAGCCGTTCTATCGGCTGGTCCCCGGTGAGGCTGGGGAGAACGAAGAGCGCAAGATCGTGGAGTTTGCCCGGGACGCCGACCTGTGGATCCGCGAGGCCCAGTACACCGAAGAGGAGTACGCCACCAAGAAGACCTGGGGACACAGCACGTTCGACGACGCCTTGCGCGCCGCCGCGGCCGCCGGGGTCAAGCAGTTGGCGGTCTTCCATCACGATCCCGGGCACGACGACGACACCATGGATCGCATCGTGGCCGGCATGCAGGAGCGCATTCGGACGGCGGGTTATTCCTTCACGTGCTCGGCGGCGCGGGAAGGGGAGACCATCGGCCTTTAGCCCAGGTACTTCACGAACATCACCTTGTTGTGTTTCTCGTCGTAGACCACTTCGTCGGCCAGGCTCTGGGTCCATAGCATTCCGAAGCCTCCCGCACGAAGGCCCTTTTCCTGACGCACCTCAAGGTGCTTCATGGGATCGTCCGGATAGGAGATGGCCGCGTGGGTCAAGGCGGCGGGATCGAAGCCCGGACCGGGATCTTCGATGCGATAGACGATGGCCCGGTCGAGGCGCACGCAACTGATCCGCACCTTCAGCTTGTGGTTGCCCTTGGCTCCGTGCTCGATGGCGTTGTTAACCAGCTCCCGGAAGGCGGTGCCCACGCTGAAGCGAGTCTGTTCGTCCAGATCCACCTGGAGGTTGGTGAAGAATTGATTCAGGCTGGCGGCTACCTGGAAACTGGCGGGAATTTGCAGTTCGATCCATTTGGGCGTCGCCGAAATCACTTCGATGGCCGTCTGTTCCTCCAACAGATTCTTCACCGTGCAGAGAAGGTTTTCGGGGGAGAAGGGCTTGACGATGAAGTCCACCACCTTCTGGCGCAGGCCGGCTACCAGGTTTTCCGGTTCACCGTGGACGCTCACTACCATGACTCGCGCAGCGGGGTGCGCCTGGCGGATGCGCCGGATGACTTCCATGCCGTTCATGCCCGGCAATTGCAGGTCGCAAATGGCCAAGTCAAACGGGGCGGCCAGGAAGCGGTCCAAGCCTTCCTCGCCGGTTTCCACCACGGTGACGTCGTAATCCTGGAGGGTTGCGGCAATGACCGCCCCGATTACGGGATCGTCGTCGATGGCCAGGATGCGCGCGGAACTCATCCGCCCGGGAGTATAACAGAGGGCTTCAGGCAGCGTGCTATACTCGGCTTGTCCCCCCAGGCGCGACAGGAGGCGTCGTGAAGGCACCCACAAAGGGCAGCCCAAAGGCGTCGAACAGCGGCTTCAAACCGCCCCGGCGAATCCCTGAACCACATTCAGCAACTTCGACCTCGAGGAAAAAAACTGTGAACCAGAAAGAGACCAAAGTGAAGGCGGCCGACGATGGCCGGGAAGCTGCAGCAGCCGCCGGCGGCCTCGGCGATGGCGCCAGCGTCGACAAGATTCGGGACATCCTTTTTGGCGTGCAAATGCGGGACTACGACAAGAAGTTCGCCCGCCTGGAAGAAAGGCTGCTGAAGGAAACGCACGACCTCAAGGAGGACGTCAAGAAGAGTCTGGCGGCGTTCGATACTTTCGTCAAACACGAACTCGAAGCCCTCGCCGGCCGCTTGAAGTCCGAACACGAGCAGCGCGCGGCCGCAGTCAAGGACCTGACCCAGGAACTGAAGGAGCTGAAACAGGCTCTCCAGCAGAAGGCTTCCCACCTGGAAGACCAGTTGGCCACAGCCCAGCGCGAGCTTCGCCAGCAGATGCTCGATCAGCATCGCAAGCTGAGTGAGGAGCTGCGGCAGAAGGCCGAGGAGGCTGCGGCTGCCCTGAAGCGCGAAGCCGGCGAATTGCGCTCCGAGAAGGTCGATCGTGCGGCGCTGGCGGCGCTCTTCGCCGAAGTTTCCTTACGCCTGAAGGATGAGTTCAAGATCCCGGGAGCGGAGCGTTCCAAGAATGGCTGATGGGAACGGCGATTCCGGCGGCTCGGAAGTGACGCCGCGCGCATCGCCGGCGCCGGACGGAAACGGCGCAGCCTCGGATGACCTGCTGGAGCTGCGCCGCCTGCTGATCGGCCCTGAGCGAGAGCGGCTGCACGATCTCCAGGACCGCTTCGACGATTCGGTGCGGCTGGCGCAGGACGTCGGTCGTGTCCTTCCGGAATCTCTCGTCCTGCGCGGCCAGGATCCCGCCGTAAGCCGCGCGCTGGCCCCAGCAGTCGAGGAGGCATTGCAGGCCTCCGTCCGCGCCAATCCTCAAACCTTGGCCGACGCGCTGTTCCCGGTGATGGGTCCGGCCATCCGCAAATACCTGACCCAAGCCCTGGCGGGGATGCTCGAGGGTCTGAACCGTGCGCTGGAGCACAGCTTCTCCCCGGCCAGCCTGGGCTGGCGCTGGGAGGCGATGCGCACCGGCAAACCCTTCGCCGAGATCGTTCTGCTGCACACCGTGCTCTATCGCGTCGAGCAGGTGTTTCTGATCCATCGGCAGACCGGGTTGCTGCTGCAGCACGTGACCGCCGAAGACATCGCCGAGCAAGTGGATGCCGACATGGTCTCCGGCATGCTTACGGCCATCCGCGATTTCGTGCAGGATTCCTTCGGCAAGCCGGGAAGCGGAGAGTCGGTGGACGAACTGCGGGTCGGCGAGCGGGTGGTCTGGGTCGAGCAAAGCCCGCACGCGATCCTGGCCGCGGTGATCCGCGGCGCGCCGCCCAAGGACCTGCGAATCAGCCTGCAGACCACCCTCGAAGGGATCCATGCGCGCTTCGGGTCGGCCCTCGAAGAGTTTCAAGGGGATGCTGCGCCGCTCGCTCCCATCCGGGAGTACCTGGAACCGTGCCTGCTTTCCCAATACCGCGAAAAGTCTCGAGGCCTGTCTCCTACGCTCGCGGGGGCCTTGGTGCTGATCGTGCTTCTGCTGGGCTGGTGGGGATTCTCCTCCTATCGTGAGAGCCGCCGCTGGGCCGATTATTTGCGACGTCTCGAAGCGGAGCCCGGCGTGGTGGTGATTTCCGAGGAGACCCGTTGGGGCACGCACTCGGTGATCGGACTGCGCGATCCGCTCTCTCGCGATCCGCAGGAGATCCTCAGCGAAACGGACCTGAATCCGGACAAGGTGGTCAGCCGCTGGGAACCGTACCAGGCGCTCTTGCCGAGGTTCATCGTGCTGCGGGCGCGAGCCCTGTTACAGCCGCCGCCCGAAGTCACTTTGAGTTTTTCGAACGGCGTACTCTATGCGCGCGGTCCGGTGGACACGGAATGGTTGGCGGACGCCGGACGGCTGGCCAAGATGTTGCCCGGCGTGATCCTGCTGCAACGCGGCGAGGCGCTGGAATCGACGCTCGATCGCTTGCGTCCGGAGATTGAAAGCTGCCGGCTGCGATTCCCCTCGAATGAGACTCAGCTACTGCCCGGCCAGGAGGAAGCCTGGCAGCGGCTGATGGACCAGTTGCGGGAAGTGGCGGCAGCGGCCGCCGCTGCCGGACGGCCGGTGCGCGTTGAGGTGCGCGGCCACGCCGACAGTTCCGGAACCAGCGAAGGCAACCTGAAACTCAGCCTCGATCGCGCCAGCAGCGTGCGCGACGCATTGCTGAAGGGCGGCGTGGCCGGATTGGATCTGGAAGCGCAAGGCCTGGGATCGCAGCGGGCGGCGGGCGACCGCACCTCGGCAGCCGACCGTATGGTCACGTTCCGCATCGTTCTGCCCTCGACCAAGGGGCCGGCGCCGCAGAACAAAACGAAGGAGTCGCGGTGATCCAGAAAAAGATCTGCATGATCGGCGCCAGCGCGGTCGGCAAGACCAGCCTGGTGGCCCGCTTTATCCGCAATGACTTTTCGGAAAAATACCACTCCAGCATGGGCGTAAAGGTCGACAAGAAACCGCTCACCGTCGGCGGTCAAGAGGTCGAGTTGATGCTGTGGGACATCTACGGTGACGATGAGTTTCAGAAACTGCGCACTTCTTATTTGAAAGGATCGGCCGGCTACCTGCTGGTGGTGGACGGCACGCGGCGATCCACGCTCGACAAGGCCATGGAACTCAAGGGCACGATGGAGCAGGCGGCCGGCCCAATTCCCTTCGTGCTGGTCCTCAACAAAGCCGACCTGACCGAGACCTGGGATATGCCTGCGGACCTGGAGACGCGTCTGCAAGCCGAGGGCTGGCTGGTGTTGCGCTCCAGCGCCAAGACCGGCGCCGGTGTGGAAGACGCGTTTGCCGGCCTGGCTTCCCGGATGCTCAAGTAGCTGCTCATGATCAGCCCCGAGGAGATCCGCGATTTGTTCGGCGCCGTGGGCTTGGCGCTTTTGGAGCGGCTTCCCGATGGCTCGGTGGTTGCTCGCGGCGAACTTCCCCCTTGGTTGAAGGGGCTCGCGCCTGCCGGCTCCGATTCACCGCATGCGACCTTTTCGTTCCTGGAGAGTTTTTTGCCGGAGGCCGAGGAGTTCTGGGCCTCCGGAGAAGCGGGCCGCCGGCGTTCGGGCCTGTGCACCGAAGCCGGCTCTGATGGCGTCGACCGCCATTTTGAAATCTCCGCGGTGAGCGCCGGTGGCCGCCAATGGCTGCTGGTGGAAGCCTGGACCGCTGAAGAGTACGCCGAGCGCCAGGACCTCTACCAGAAGGCGCGCGACAAGACGCTGCTCTACGAAAAATTGCAACGCACCGAGGCGGCCCTGCGCGAGGCCAACGCGGTTGCCGAGGCGGCCACCAAGGCCAAGTCGCAGTTCCTGGCCAACATGAGCCATGAAATCCGCACGCCGATGAACGCGGTGATCGGCTTCACCGAACTCCTGCTGGGCGATGACTTGAACCGCCGGCAACGCGAGTTCGTGGAAACCATCCAGCGCAG
>CAYPHP010000361.1:0-3015 GCA_964410045.1 uncultured Acidobacteriota bacterium
TGTCCGCTGACCAACAACCTGGCCTTCTGCCTGGCCGTGGAGAAGCTCCTGCAACTGGAGATTCCGGGCCGCGCGCAGTATCTCCGCGTGCTGCTGAACGAGCTGACCCGCTTGAACAGCCACTTGGTCTGGCTGGGCACGCACGCCATGGACCTGGGCGCGATCTCCATGATGCTTTACTGCTTCCGGGAGCGTGAAGACCTGCTGCGTCTGTTCGAAGCCTGCTCCGGGCAGCGCATGATGACCAGCTACTTCCGCGTCGGCGGCATCGCGCTGGAGCCGCCCTTGAGTTTCTACCAGCGGACGCGCCAACTCTTGGCCGCACTTCCGGCCCGAATTGATCAGTACGAGACGCTGCTCACCGCCAACAAGATCTTCATTGGCCGGACCAAGGGCGTGGGCTTCATGAGCGTGGCCGACTGCATCGCCTGGGGCGTCACAGGTCCCTGCCTGCGCGCAGCAGGCGAGCCCCTGGATTTGCGTAAGACCAATCCCTACTCCGGTTACGACAAGTTCGAATTCCGCGTGCCGATCCGCGAGGACGGCGACGTCTACGCCCGGTACCTGGTGCGCGTGGAGGAAATGCGAGAAAGCGTCAAGATCGCCAAGCAGGCGCTCGAAGGATTGCCCGAAGGGCCGATCAAAGCCGACGCGCCGCACGTGGTGCTTCCCGACCGCGAAAAAATGAAGACGGAGATGGAAGCGCTCATCTACCACTTCAAGATCGTGACCGAAGGTTTCCGTGTGCCGCCGGGCGAGGTCTACAGCGCCATCGAATCGCCGCGCGGCATTGTCGGCTATTACGTGGTCAGCGACGGTTCGTCACACGCGGCGCGCATGCACGTTCGCTCGCCCTCGTTCATCAACCTGCAGGCGCTGCCGAAGATGTGCGAAGGCCGCCCGATCGCCGACGCCATCGCCTGCATCGGGAGCATTGATATTGTGTTGGGAGACGTAGACCGGTGACCTTTAGCGACCAACTCGAGAAACGCTTCGCCCGGTTGCTGAGCAGCTATCCGCTGAAGCGCTCGGCCCTGGTGCCGATGCTGATGTACGCCCAGGACGAGGTCGGCGCGCTGACGCCCGAAGTGATCGCCGAGATCGCCGGCCGCCTGGACATCACCACGCTGGCCGTCGAGGAAGTGATCGGCTACTACTCGATGATGCACAAGAAGCCGCTCGGCCGCCGCCATCTGCAGATCTGCACCAACATCTCCTGCATGCTGAACGGCGGCGCGCAACTCTGGGAGCAGGCCCAGAAAAAACTCGGCCTGAAGAACAAGCAGGTCAGTGCCGACGGCAAGATCTCCATCGAAGAAGTGGAATGCATCGGGGCCTGCTGCTGGGCTCCCGCGATCCAAGTGAATTATGATTTCCACCACCGGGTGACGCCGGAATCGCTGGACCGCTTGATCGAGGAGTTGCGAAAAGGAGATTCATGATCCGTCTCCGTGCCTCTGTGCCTCTGTGGCTGAAATTATGATTTATCCCGCGTCCCACTTCATGCCCGGCTCGGAGCACGAGATCAAAGTGATCTCCAAGCGCTTCGCTCTGCCCGGAGCTGGATCGCTGGACACCTACCTGGCCAACGAAGGCTATCAGGCGTTCCTGAAAGCCAGCAAGATGACCCAGGACGCGATCATCGACGAAGTGAAGAAGTCCGCGTTGCGCGGGCGCGGCGGCGCAGGGTTCCCGGCGGGCATGAAGTGGAGCTTCGTCCCGCGCCAGAGTCCCAAGCCCAAGTACATCGTCTGCAACGGCGACGAAAGCGAACCGGCTACCTGCAAAGACCGCCTGCTGATGCAGTTCGATCCGCACGCCATCTTCGAAGGCATGCTGATTGCCGGGCTGTCGGTGGGTGCGCACCAAGGCTACATCTACGTCCGCGGCGAGTTCCGCTTCCTGATCGAGATGGTGGAAAAGGCCATTGACGAAGCCTACGCTCGCGGCTACCTCGGCAAGAACATCCAAGGCACGGGCTTCGACTTCGACCTGGTGGTACACACCGGCGCGGGCGCATACGAGTGTGGCGAAGAATCGGCGCTGCTGGAGTCGCTGGAAGGCAAGCGCGGCATCCCGCGGATTCGTCCGCCCTTCCCCGCCGTCGCCGGACTCTACCAGTGACCGACGATCTTGAACAACGTGGAGACCTTCGCCTCGGTGCCGCCGATCATCTTGCAGGGCGGTGAGTGGTATCACGGCCTGGGCACTCCGAAGAACGGCGGCACCCGGCTGTACAACATCAGCGGACACGTCAACCGGCCGGGCGCGTACGAACTGCCGCTGGGTATGCCCCTGCGCAAGATGATCTACGAAGTGGCCGGCGGCATCCCCGGCGGGCGCAAGCTCAAAGGGGTGATCCCCGGCGGCTCGTCCACTCCGGTCATGACCGCCGAAATGCTCGACACGCCAATGGATTTTGATTCCGTGGCCAAAGCCGGGTCCATGCTCGGGTCCGGCGGCGTGGTGGTGATGGACGAAACCACGGACATGGTGGCCGTGGCTTTGCGCATCATGCGCTTCTACGCGCACGAGTCCTGCGGCTGGTGCATCCCTTGCCGCGAAGGCACCACATGGCTGCGCAAGACGCTGCAACGCTTTTACGACGGTGGCGGCAGCACCCGCGACATCGACTTGATCAACGACCTCGCTCAGAACATGCTGGGCCGGACGTTCTGCCCGCTGGGCGACGCCGCGGCCATGCCCACGCTGGGCATCATTAAGCATTTCCGTCACGAGTTTGAAGCGCATCTCGAAAAGAACAGACAAGCGGTGGGAGTGTAATGGCAGATCTGGTCACATTAAAGATTGACGGCCGCACGGTGAAAGCCGCGCCGGGAACCTTGTTGATCGACGCCGCCAAGAACCAAGGCATCGAGGTGCCGTCGTTCTGCTACTATCCCGGTCTCTCGCTGCAAGCCGCCTGCCGCATGTGCCTGGTGGACATCGAGAAGACTCCCAAGCTCTCGACCGCCTGCACAGTTCCAGTAGCCGAAGGCATGGTGGTGTGGACCG
>CAYPHP010000361.1:3025-4939 GCA_964410045.1 uncultured Acidobacteriota bacterium
GACAACGAAAAATGCCGCACGGCGCGCAAGACCATGCTGGAGTTTCTGCTCTCGAACCATCCGCTGGATTGCCCGGTGTGCGACAAGGGCGGCGAGTGCGAGCTGCAGGACATGGTCTTCCGCTACGGCGCCAGCGGCAGCCGGTTCCTCGAAGAAAAAGTGCACGTGCCCGAGCAGAAATGGTCGCCGGTGGTGTACTTCGACGCGCCGCGCTGCATCCTCTGCTACCGCTGCGTCCGCGTCTGCAAGGAAGGCATGGGCGTTGGCGCGCTGGGCGTCACCAACCGCGGCGTGCATTCCGAGATCACTCCCAACATGGGCGATCACCTGGAGTGCGAAGAGTGCGGCATGTGCATCGACATCTGCCCGGTGGGCGCGCTGACGTCCGGAGCCTACCGTTATCAGGCGCGGCCGTGGGAGATCAATTACGTCTCCACGGTCTGCACGCACTGCGGCGATGGGTGCAAGACCACGTTGAGCGTCCGGAACAACCGCATCCTGCGCGGCAACAATCGCGACCAGACCGGGATCAACGGGGCATTCCTCTGCATCAAGGGCCGTTACGGCTACGATTTCACGCACAGCCCCGACCGCTTGGTCCAGCCCCGGGTGCGCAAGAACGGCATCCTGGTGGAAGCGACCTGGAGCGAAGCGATCCGCGCGGCGGCGGAAGGCTTGCGTAAGGCGCAGACCGCGGCGGTGATCGGCTCGACGCGCACCACCAACGAAGAGAATTTCTATCTGCAGAAGTTCGCGCGCGAAGGGCTGAAGACCAACCACATCGATCATCACCGCAGCGCCGACTTCCCCGCTCTGTTCGACGCGCTCGCTGGACGCACGGGCCGCCTGGCTACTTCCGGTGACGTGCTGACGGCCAAGGCGGTGCTGCTGATCGGCAACAATCCTACGGATCAGCATCCGCTGCTGGCCTGGAACCTGCGCACGGCAGTGCGGTTGAACCAGCAGAAGCTGTTCATCATCAATCGCGCGACGTTGCCGCTGTTCGCCCAGGCCCACGCTACCAAGATTGTCGCCAAAGGTCAGGAACTAGCGGCGCTCGAGTCTTTCAAGGACGCGCTGGCCAAGGAATCCGACGTGATCGTGATCTTTGGCGCAGAGATCAAGGGCGCGGACATCAAGAAACTGGTCGCGGCGATGCCGGAGTCAACGCGCTACATCGCGCTGGCCGACAACAGCAATTCGCGCGGCGCGATGGACATGGGACTGCTTCCCGACCTGGGTCCCGGCTATCAGGCGGTCGCGCAGCCGGGCATGGCGCTCGACGAAATTATGAGCGCGAAACTAGATGCGCTCTACGTGGTCGGCGCGAATCCCGCCGCTGATTATCCAGGCGCGTCGCCGAAGGGATTCCTCGTCGTGCAGGACATGTTCCTCACCGAAACGGCGCAGGCCGCCGACGTGATCCTGCCCGCCGCGAGCGCCTACGAGAAGTCGGGCACGGTGACAAATACCTTCGGCGAAGTGCAGCGCTTGAAGAAGGGCTTGAACGTCGACGGCGCAAAGCCGGACATTGAAATCCTGCGCCTGGTCGCCAAGGAAATGGGATGGGACCTCGGGCCCAGCACTTCTGACGAAATCTTCGAGCAGATCCGCGAGACAGTCCGCGGCTACAACGTCTCGACCGCCAGCCTGCTGACCGGCGGCGCTGTCCCGACGGCGCCGCTCAATGGCGCAATCCCCCACCGCTCCCGCCCCGACCTGATCAAATCCGCCAACGACACGCTCTTCACGTCCGGCACGCTCGGTCGCTATTCCGCGGCGTTGAGTCTGGTCACGGAGTCGAAGACGCGAAAGAATCCTGAAGGGATTGGCAGCTAGTCCATCCATCCCTAGTGCTTACCTCCTTCTCCACGACGGAGGCGAGGACGAGGGTGCGGTAGGCGTTCTCCCCAC
>CAYPHP010000362.1:0-4938 GCA_964410045.1 uncultured Acidobacteriota bacterium
CGGATCGAACTGGTACATCAGCGGAGAGCCGGACGATCGGTGGAACAATGACGACACCCACCGGCTGGTACGCGTGCTGGGCTCCAACTTCGAAGTGGTGAACACCTCGTCGCTGATGATCGATCCCAACAGCGGACAGGCGCGTCAGCCGGCGCGCTCCGCGTTGGGCGTGGTGCACGCAGCCAGTTATGAAGCGGCGCCGGTCGCTCCCGGGCAAATGATCACGATATTCGGCACTGGCCTCGGACCGGCAGCGGGCGTTGGCGCGCGCCTCATTTCCGCGGGACTGGTGGACAACAACGTGGCCGAAACGCAGGCCTTGTTTGACGGCCAGCCGGCGCCCCTCATTTATGTCCAAGACACGCAGACCAGCGCCGTAGTCCCTTACGGCGTCGGGGGGAAAGCCTCTACGCAACTGGTGATCGCCTATCGTGGCGTTCGTGTGCCGGCCCTGACGATCCCGGTCGCTGAGTCTGCGCCAGGGCTCTTTACCTTCGATGCTTCCGGAAAAGGGCAAGGCGCGATCCTCAATCAGGACACCTCGTTAAACGGCCCCGCCAACCCGGCGGCCAAAGGCTCGGTGGTGGTGCTCTACGCTTCCGGGGAAGGCGCGACGAATCCGGCGGGCGCGGACGGCAAGATTGCCGGGGCTGCGCCGTTGCCGAAACCAGTTCTGGCCGTGGTCGTGACCATCGGTGGCATTCCGGCGACCGTGCAATACGCGGGTGCCGCCCCCGGCCAAGTGGCTGGACTGCTGCAGGTGAACGCGGTAGTGCCGGCCAGCGCGCCGTCTGGGAGCGCCGTGCCTGTCGTGCTGTCGGTCGGCGGAGCCGCCAGCCAGACAGGCGTCACTCTGGCCATCCGGTAAATGGTAGAGTTGATTCGGTGATGCCGGCTTCCTCCCGCTTTTTTTTCGATCGCTACAACCTGACCGAACGCGACCTGGAGCGCTGTCTGGCGGAGGCACTGGACGCCGGGGGCGACTACGCCGATCTGTACTTCGAGTACTCCTCCACGACATCGGTGAGCCTGGACGAATCGCTGGTGAAGAGCGCCACCGAAGGCGTCTCGGTGGGATGCGGGGTCCGAGTACTCAACGGCGAACGCACCGGTTACGCCTATTCCGACGACCTGTCCGTTGAGAAACTCGTGCAGGCGGCACGGACGGCGGCCTGCATTTCCAGCGGCCCGGCGCGCTCGCACATCGTCGGGCTGACCGGGTTTGCCGCGCCCCGCAATCTCTACCCGATCCTGCAGGCGCCTACAGACGCGGCGATCGCCGGGAAACTGGACCTGGTGACGCGAGCAGACCGGGCGGCCCGCGCTTTCGACTCGCGCATCAGCCACGTGCGCGTTGGCTATGCAGATGAAGTCCGACACATCCTGATCGCTTCCTCCGACGGCCGCCTGGCGCACGACTATCAGCCGCTCACGCGCCTGTCCGTCTTCGCCCAGGCCCGCCAGAATCAGCGTTCGACCCAGGGATTCAGCGGCGGAGGCGGCCGCGTGGACCTGGAGTTCTTCCAGCGCGAGAAACCTCCGGAGCATTTTGCCCGCGAAGCCGCGCGCCAGGCGATTGTGCAACTGGAAGCGGCCGAAGCTCCCGCCGGCGAGATGACGGTGGTGCTGGGACCCGGATGGCCGGGCATCCTCCTTCATGAGGCCGTTGGCCATGGTCTGGAAGCCGACTTCAACCGCAAGGGTGTTTCGGCATTCAGCGGCTTGATCGGAAAGAAAGTCGCCAGCGAACTCTGCACCGTGGTGGATGACGGCGCCATCCCCAGCCGGCGCGGCTCGATCAACATCGACGATGAAGGCTTTCCTTCCCAGCAAACCGTGTTGATCGACAAGGGAGTGCTGCGCGGATATCTTCAGGACAAGCTCAGCGCGCGCCTGACCAAGGTCCAGCCCACCGGCAATGGACGCCGCGAGGGTTATGACCAGATGCCCATGCCGCGCATGACCAATACCTACATGCTGGCCGGCTCGGACGCCCCGGAAGACATTTTGCGCGGTGTGGACCGCGGCCTCTACGCAGCGAACTTCGGCGGCGGCCAAGTGGACATCGTCAGCGGCAAGTTTGTGTTCTCCGCCTCGGAAGCCTACTTGATCGAAAACGGCAAGATCACGCGTCCTGTGCGCAACGCCACCTTGATCGGCAATGGTCCCGACGTGCTCACTCGGGTGACCGCTGTGGGCTGCGATATGGCGCTCGATGAAGGGATCGGTACGTGCTCGAAGGAGGGCCAGACCGTGCCCGTCGGGGTGGGCATCCCCACGATCCGCGTGGATGGAATGACTGTGGGAGGAACCGGCTGAGTGCAGGACAACCTGACCCAGATTGCGCAGCAGGTGGTGGCCAGCGCCGTGAAAGGGGGCGCGGACGGCGCCGAGTGCGTCATCCGCGAAGGGCAGGGGTTCTCCACCACCGTGCGGATGGGAGAGGTGGAGCAATTGAAGGAAGCGGGATCGAAGGCCCTGGGGCTGCGCGTTCTGGTTGCCCGGCGTTGCTCCAGCTCATACACCTCGGACTTCTCCGCCGGCGGGCTGGATCGAGCGGTGAACACGGCCTTAGCGATGGCCCGTTTGACGTCTGAAGATCCGTACGCCGGCCTGCCGGAGCCGTCCGTCTTGGGAGTTGCGCGCGGCGACCTGAGCCTGTATTTCGACGACGTGCACGCACTTTCGACCGCCGATCGCATTGCCATGGCACGCCGCGCGGAACAGGCCGCGTTGAGTCATGACCCGCGCATTCGCAATTCCGAAGGCGCGTCTTTCCAGGCCCGCGAAGGCTCCATGATTCTGGCCAACTCGCTGGGTTTTGCCGGGGAGTACCGAACGTCCTCGGTGTCCCTGAGCGTCGAGCCGGTGGCGGCCGAGTCAGAGAGCGGCAGCGCGGGCATGGTCCGCGATTACTGGTTCTCCGCCGCGCGCAGTCTTGCGGGGCTGGAGGACGCCGAATCCGTTGGACGGATGGCTGCGGAACGCGCTCTGCGACGGCTGGGCGCGCGCAAGATCCCTACCTGCCGCGTGCCCGTGATCTTCGAACCGCGCACGGCCAAGACTCTGCTCAGCCACCTGTTTGACGCCGTCAGCGGCGATGCCGTCTACCGCCAGTCCACCTATCTCGCCGGAAAACTCGGCGAGGCGGTCGCTTCCGGCGCAGTCAGCGTGTGGGACGATGGGACGCGTCCCGGCGGATTCGGCACGTCGCCGTTCGACGATGAAGGCGTGCCGACCCGGCGCACCCCGGTGATCGAGAGTGGCGTATTGCGCAGCTACTTGCTCAACTGCTACGCCGGGCGCAAGCTGGGTCTGGCGACCACCGGCAACGCCTCTCGCGGCCTGTCGGGCAATCCTGGAATCGGCTACGGCAATTTCTATCTTCAACCCGGACCGCACTCGCCGGAGGCGATCATCAAGAGCGTCACGCGCGGGTTCCTAGTGACCGAGTTGCTCGGCTTCGGAGTGAACCTGGTGACCGGCGACTACTCCCGCGGGGCGGCCGGATTCTGGATCGAAAACGGTGAGATCGCCTATCCTGTGCACGAGGTGACCATCGCCGGTCACTTGCTCGAGATGTGGAAGCACATCGAAATGATTGGAGACGACCTGGTCTTTCGCGGCCCGGTGGCTTCACCGACGCTCAAGATCTCCGAAATGACTGTGGCGGGAACGTAATGCGCGTTCTTCTTTGTGTCCTCTGCGCTTTTGTGGTTAGCTGCGGGCCCCGGACGTTCACGGATGAGGCCAAGGCCTACGCCTCCAACATCGAGTTTCGCAACGTGCGTCTGAGTGCCGCGGAAACCTACGCCAAGCAGACCATCTATTACCTGCGCATCGACGTCCATAACAAAGGGCAGCGTCCGGTCCGCGAGCTGCGGATCATGCTCTACTTCCGGAACGCGCAAGGCGAGCTGCTGATGAGTCATCCGGCGACGGCCATCTCTCCTCGCCTCCGTTCGCTGGCTCCCGGCGAGACGCGGGACTTCCGTCAAGGCTTCGATCCCCCGGCAGGCTGGAACCGCGTCTCGCCGAACATTGGGATCACCTATCTGGAAATCGAGTAACATCGTCAGTCGGGCAAGAGGGAGAAGTCATGGAGATTCCCAGGTTTTGGGCGCGGGCGGAAGGTGACGCGGAAACGCCGGAAGGCGCGCAGCGTCAACTGATCGCCTGGGGCTGGTCCACCGCCAACGTCGAACAGGCTCGCGGCGTGGCCCAGGAACGCTTGCAGCGGCTGATGTCCCGCGTCAAGCAGGGCGAGCCATTGCCCAAGGGCTACGGCTACGGGTCACGGCCGGTGCGCGAGCAGATCCTGGAGCAAATCCCCTCCGGTAACAATCCCGCCGCCGTGCTTACGCGGAACACTTACGGCAGCGTGATCTTGAACACGGCCGCCCTGCTGTTCATCGATGTTGACGAGCCGGGCGGCTCGCTGGACGCCTTGCGCAAGGCTCTGCGCGCCTGCGCGCCGGCCACGTTCCGGATCTACCGCACCGCGGCCGGATTTCGGGCCATGGCTATCGACCGCGAGTTCGCGCCTGAGGCCGCAGAGACCAACCAACTGTTGCAGCGATGCGGAGCCGATCCCGCCTTCGTGCAGCTTTGCCGCGTGCAGAAGAGTTTCCGGGCGCGTCTAACGCCGAAGCCTTGGCGCTGCCAATACCAGACGCCGCCTGGCCAGTTCCCAAGAGAATCGTCGCAGGAGCGCCAATTCCAGCAGTGGCTCAGCGGGTACGAAGCCGCCTGCCGCGGCTATGCCACGTGCAAGTTTCTCGAGACGGTGGGGTCGGGCACCGCCTTGAGCCTGCTCGATCCGCTCGTCCGGGTCCATGACAGCAAGACGCGTTGTCAGGAGAATCTGCCGCTGGCGTAAAGCATGCTGGGCGCAATCGCAGGAGACATCATCGGCTCGGTGCACGAGTGGACCGCCAC
>CAYPHP010000363.1:0-4925 GCA_964410045.1 uncultured Acidobacteriota bacterium
GACGGTGGAGCATCAGTGGGCGAGGTCCACGAAGGATTGAATTTCGCCGCGGTGATGAATTGCCCACTGGTCTTGATAGTCGAGAACAACGGCTACGCCTATTCGACGCCCGTGGAGAAACAATCCAAAGTCCGCGACTTCGCCAAGCGCGCTGCGGGATACGGAATGCCCGGCGTGATCGTGGACGGCAATGACGTGGCCGCGGTGTACCGCGTGACGTGTCAGGCCGTCGAGCGGGCCCGTGCCGGCAAGGGTCCGACGCTGATCGAGGCCAAGACGTTCCGCATGAAGGGTCACGCCGAACATGACGCGGCTGCCTACGTGCCCAAGGGCGTCCTCGACAAGTGGTCGAAGAAGGACCCGATTCTTCGTTTCGAAAAGCTGCTGATGAAAAAGGGCTGGCTCCCGGCCGCGCGCAAGGCCGAGATCGAAGAACGCGTGCGCCGCGAGATCGCCGAGGACGTGGCCTTCGCGGAGTCGTCCCCGATGCCCGACAAGGCGCTGGCGCTGGAAGGCGTGTTCGCCGAGTAGACCCATGCCGGAAATCACCTACCTCGACGCGATCCGCGAAGCGATCTTCGAAGAGATGGAGCGCGATCCCAACGTCCTGTTGATGGGCGAGGACGTGGGCCACTATGGCGGCGCGTTCCAGGCCAGCGCTGGGCTGCTGGATCGGTTTGGCGAGTCGCGCGTGATCGATACCCCGCTGGCGGAAGCGGCTCTTGTTGGCGCAGGCATAGGCGCGGCAATGATGGGGATGCGCCCGGTGATCGAGTTGCAGTTCATCGACTTCATCAGCAACGCCTTCACCCAGATCGTGAACATGGCCGCCAAGATGCACTACCGCTGGGGACCGGCGGTGCCGATGGTGATTCGCGGGCCGTCCGGCGGGGGCACGCATGGCGGTCCGTTCCATTCGCAAAACCCAGAAATGTGGTTTGTCCACACGCCCGGCCTGAAAGTGGTCTGCCCGGCGGGCGCCGCCGACGCCAAGGGCCTGCTGAAGGCGGCCATTCGCGATAACAATCCCGTGCTCTTCTTCGAGCACAAGTTTCTATACCGGCGGATCAAGGAAACCATGCCGGCGGGCGACCACGTGGTTCCGCTCGGCAAGGCTTTGCTGCGACGCGAGGGCCGTCACATTTCGGTGATCACTTATGGCGCGATGGTGTGGACCGCGCTCGAAGCCGCAAGGCAACTCGAGGGCGAAGGGTTAGAACTACGGGTACTCGACCTGCGGACTTTGGTCCCGCTCGACAAGGAATCAGTACTTGACACTGTGCGCCGGACCAATAAAGTAATCTTAATGCACGAAGACAATCGGAGAGGGGGCTTCGGCGCGGAACTTTCCGCGATCATCGCCGAAGAAGCATTCGAAGACCTGGACGGTCCCATCTTACGCGTTGCTGCGCCAGATACGCCCATGCCCTTCAGCCCGCCCCTTGAGGAAGTCTTCCTGCCGCAAGTCTCAGATGTAGTCGCGGCCGCTCGGCGGCTGGCGGCGTATTAGCGGCGTATTAGAGGTGTTGTTATGAACGCGAATTGGGAAAAACGAGTTCTCCCTATGTTGTTGGCCGTTCGCCGCGCCGGATACCGGCGCAACTGCGGTCAGGAGCTTCCGAGCCAGTGCCCCTGTTGCCACGCGTCCCTCACTTGGGGATGGAGTGAAGACGAGTTCCTGATGCCCTATGATCCCGAAGTGGTTCACCTCACGCGCATCCCCCGGCTCGACCAGACCGTCTGCTGCCCCGAGTGTGAAGGGCGCATCCTCAACTGAAACGCCGCATTCCGCGCTAAACTAGAAAGTCTATGCCGACTAACGTGATCATGCCCCAGATGGGGGAAAGTATTTTTGAGGGAACCGTCACCAAGTGGTTGAAGAAGGTGGGCGACCGCGTCCAGCGCGACGAGCCCCTCTTTGAAATCTCCACGGACAAGGTGGATGCCGAGATCCCGTCACCATCGGAAGGCGTGTTGACCTCCGTTCTGGTGAAAGAAGGCCAGACCGTGCAGATCAATACGGTGGTCGCTGTGCTCGACGGAGAAGGCGGTGGCGCGGCGCCCGCGCCGGCGCCTGCGGCAGCAGCATCTCCCCCCGCCGCCGCTGCCAAGCCCGCCGCACCCGCGCCTGTAGTACCCGCTGCGCCGCCAGCGCCGGTCGCGAGCGACGAAAAGATTCGGTCATCTCCGCTGGTCCGCAAACTGGCCGAAGAACATCACGTGGACCTGCGCTTGGTCACCGGCACGGGCTCCGGTGGACGCGTGAGCAAGCAAGACATCCTCGATTACGTCGCCAAGGGGGGCGCCAAGGCTGTTCCGGCAGCGGCGCCGACTGCGGCCCCGGCCGCACCCGTTGTCTGGACAGGAAAAGTCCGCGTCGAGCCGATGAGCACGATGCGCGCCAAGATCGCCGACCGCATGGTTCTCAGCCGGCGCACTTCGGCCCATGTTCACACCGTCTATGAAGTGGACATGACCAATGTGACCAAGACGCGCGAGCGGTTCCGCGCGCAGTTCCAGGAACGGTATGGCATCAAGCTGACCTACACGCCGTTCTTTGCGCGCGCCGCGGTGCAGGCCTTGCAGGCGCTGCCGATCGCCAACGCTTCCGTCGACGGCGCCAACGTGGTCTACCACCAGGACGTGAATCTGGGAATGGCCGTGGCTCTCGATTGGGGCCTGATCGTGCCCGTGGTTCACAACGCGGAGGAGAAAAACTTTCTGGGACTAGCCCGGGCCATCATTGACCTGGCCGAGCGCGCCCGCAGCAAGAAGCTCAAGCCCGAGGAAGTGCAGAACAGCACCTTCACCATCACCAACCCCGGATTGTTCGGCGCCAAGTTCGGCACACCCATCATCAACCAGCCCAACGTGGCCATCCTGGGTATCGGCAACATCTACAAAGCTCCGGTGGTGATCAACGATGCCATTGCCATCCGGAACATCTGCCATCTGACGCTGGGTTACGATCACCGCATCATTGACGGCGCGGTGGCCGACGAATTCCTCAGCCACGTGAAGAAGGTCCTGGAAAACTGGGAAGAATCGGTGCTCTAAGAGCGATCCTTTCGGAACGCCCTTATCCCGATCGCTCCACCGGCGGTCGAGAGCAGCACGAAAGCCACAAACGAGAAGATCGCGCCCATTACAAACAGCACAGCCATGCCGCCGGCTGTGGAGACGTAGGCTTTCAGTTGTTCGGCTTCCGGGCCGGGAGGCATGGGATACTTCTCGACCACTTGCCGGTAAGCTTCGATCATCCGTTGCGGACCGCGCATGATCAGAAGCTGCGAAAGCAGGTTGACGAAGAAGTAGAAGAAGAATCCGAAGAAGCCCGTCATCATCCCCAGGCGGGCGCCGTCGGCCAGGCGCATCAGTGGCCGGGCGTGCTTCTGTTCGAAGAAGTAGACGGCCAGCACCCCTCCTCCGATCATCCAGATGGGGCAGCCCAGGTTCAGCACCGGCACTCCGCTCAGCACGCCGGAACAGATGGCGGCCATAAAAGCCGGATAGAGGAACTCGTGTCCCGTGGGCGGGACGACTCCGGTGGGCCCGGAGTATGGTGGGGGTGGCGGGGGCGACGGTTCGAGTGGTTCCGGTTCCTGGCCGTTCAATTCGTTTCTGCCTCCATGATGTGGGCCATGCTGATGCGAGTTCCGCTCGAGATCTTCTTCAAGACCACCACGCGGCGGCGTCCGGAACCCGACTGGAGCAGAAAGCGCAACTCGCCGCCGACTTTCTTCTCCTGAGCCTCCGCGCCCAAACGCTGACGGTACCAGGCCGCGACCTTGTCCCACGGGTCATCGGTTTCAAACTCCGCGGCTGCCACTTGGAACGCGCCGGTGGCCGGCAGTTCGAGCGAAAGCGTGGCGGCCAGATCCTGATGCCGGCGGCTGCCCGGGTAGAACGGCAGGCGCAATTCGGCCTCGGAAGCTTCGCCTTGCACTTTCAGGCGTCCGCCAGGCGTCTCGACTTGGACGTCCTTGCCGCCGCCGCGCCCGTCGCGAATGTCGACGTTGACGGTCTCCGACAAGTAGCGCGCAAAAATATAGATGCCGCTGAATACCAATACGCCGGCGACGGCCATCACCGCCAGCAACATCGGAATCAGGCTGGCTTCGCGCTTTTCGCCTTCCGGCACCAATCCCTCCAGGCTTCTCCGCAGACTGCCGCTCCAGCCATCCCTGCCAGGCAGCCTGTAGTCCAGCGTACTCCAACCCATGGCTCGCGCACGCCGGCCGCCTCCGTGATCCAATCGAGTACCAAGAGGCCGAGTGCCGGCAGAAGCAGCCTGCGCCTGGCCGGAAGCTGCAGCAGCAATCCGAGAAGCGCTCCGAAGTAGATGCCGGAGCACCGGGCGCAGACCGCCAGCGGCGATCCCGCCAGCCACAACGACCGCTCCGGTTGCTGATGGCAGACGATGGCGAACAGGGAATACAACACCGGGTCGCGCCCGAGTGGCGCGGCCACCAGGGCCACACAGACCGCCAGAGCGAGCACGATCAGCATTTAGAAGTACGCCGGAATCCCGGTGACTCGCTCGCCGATGACCAGAGCATGGATATGGTCGGTGCCTTCGTAGGTCTTCACCGACTCCAGATTGCACATGTGGCGGAAGATGGGGTACTCGTCGGCGACACCGTTTGCGCCGAGCAGATCGCGAGCCATCCGCGCGATGTCCAGCGCGATGGCCACGTTGTTACGCTTGATCATCGACACGTGGCTGTGGTGAATCTTGCCCTGATCCTTCAGCCGGCCGGCGTGCAGCGCCAGAAGCTGTCCCTTGGTGATCTCCGTGATCATCCAGGCCAGCTTTTCCTGAACCATCTGATGGCTGGCAATCGGCTTCCCGGCAAACTGCTTACGTTCGATCGCGTACTGCCGCGCGGTCTCGTAGCAGGCCATGGCCGCGCCGAGCGCGCCCC
>CAYPHP010000364.1:0-4917 GCA_964410045.1 uncultured Acidobacteriota bacterium
TCGCCGACCGCGCTCGATGCGCGGCGAGTAGGAAACGAGCCAGAGCCCGCTGGCGCAGACAAGCCCAGCCGGACGACGCTCGGACTGCCGGGCCCATACATACGCAGACCATGTATGCGCACGGACTACGCAGGCGGCAGGCCGTCCCGGGCTGTTTGCCTTGAGCGCTCGCATTTGGCGAACCACAACCAGGGAACCAGGCTTCGTCGTGGGCCTAAAAATGCTCGCTTCACCACTGGACCGGGAAGAAGAGGTGTGCCTGCGAGACGAGGGATCGGGAGGTAGCCATGGGTCAAAAAGGGAAGGTGCTAGTCATTGACGACGATGTGGACTTTCGGGCATCCGTGAGATTCCTGTTGGAGAATCACGATATTGCAGTATGCGAGGCGGATTCGGGGAAAGAAGGTCTACGGAAGGTCGTCGAATACCACCCTGACGTTATTCTGCTGGACATCATGATGGAATGTTGCAGCGAAGGCTACGGTGTCAACCAGACCATCAAGTACCAAGATGCCTACGCGGAATACAGGAATGTCCCAATCATCATGGTTTCCTCGATCCAGGAAACACCGGATGAGCTCTTTCCCCGGGCGCCGGAAGTTGAGATGATCCGCCCGGATCTCTACATCACCAAGCCCCTCGACATTCCCAAGTTCCTGGAAATGGTGGAGAGCACCCTTGCGGCCCGGCATCCGTTGGCGGCAGAGACCGCCAAGCGTTCGTAGTACCGACGATGGCGGGCGGAGGCCCCCATGGACGAGCAGGCGGAGCAGCAGACCATCGTAGTCATTGATGATGATGCCGGCATGCGGCTGTCCTGCCGCAAGATCCTCTCCAAGGCCGGTTACCCGGTCCACGTTTATGACAACGGGGTCGCGGCTTTGGAAACATTGGCACGGCTGAAACCGGCCATGCTGGTCGTCGATCTGAAGATGCCGGGAATGAGCGGGATGGACGTGATCAGCCGGGTGCACGAAATTGATCCGCTGATCGGCATCGTGGTCATCACCGGCTACGCCACCCTCGACACAGCCATCGAGACCATGAAGTCCGGGGCCTGCGATTATCTGCCAAAACCCTTCACCCCGGATGAACTGCAGCTGGTGGTCAACCGCGGATTCGAGCGCCGCCGGCTGATGCTGGAGTCGCAGCGGGCCGCCATGGAACGGGAAATCCTCAGCCGCCGCTTTGTGACCTTTGTTTCGCACCAGTTGAATACCCCGCTGACGGCCATTCACCAATACCTGGATCTGCTCATGCGCATGGAAAACATGGACCCGGAAAAGAAGCGCGAGTGGATTGACCGTTGCCTCAAACGGACTGAGGAACTGCAATCCATCATCCGGGACTGGCTGACCCTGGCCCGCGTGGAAGGCGGGCTCCTGGCGCGCCAGCAGGTAAAAGTGGACGTCAAGCTGACCATCAGCCAAATCCTCCAGACCTACGAAGGGCTGGCGGCCAGCAACCGAGTGACCCTGGAGAGTCACTTGCCCGCCGACAACTACTGGATCCGGGGTGATCCGAACTGCTTGCGCGTGCTGTTCGACAACCTGATTGTGAACGCCATCGCCTACAACCGGCCGTGCGGCAAAGTCACGGTGGCGGCCGAAGCCACGCCGGAAGAGGTGATCGTCTCGGTGGCCGACACAGGGATCGGTATCCCGGAGAAATACCAGAGACTGCTGTTCAGCGAGTTCTTCCGTGCCACGGAAGGTGGAAAGACGTCCGGCACCGGTCTGGGGCTGGCCATTGCCAAGAGGATTGTCTCGGAAATGGGCGGCGACATCCAGGTAGAGAGCCAGGTCAACGTGGGCTCCACCTTCACCACACGCTTGCTGGCCTGGCATAACCACGAGGCCGAAGGAAAGCAAAACGGAAATGACACCCAACTCAAAGCGAATCCTGATCGTGGATGATGATGCGGACTTCGCCGAAGCCGTATCTTCCTTTCTGACCGCCCACGGATATCTGGTGATCCAGGCGCGCGACGGCCAGGAAGGGCTACGGCTGGCCCAGACGGAGCGGCCCGACCTGGTGTTGATGGACGTGATGATGCGGGAGAGAACCGAGGGGTTCTTTACCGTGCAACAGATGCGTCGCATGCCGGAGCTGTCCGCGGTGCCTGTCTTTATCGTCACTTCCCTCTATTCGCACATTCCGGAATTCCGGATCACCCCAGACTCAAGTTGGCTGGCCCACGACGAGTTCCTGCCCAAGCCGGTGGACTTCCCGGAGTTGCTGGAGAAGATCCGCCGCCGGCTGCGGGTGGAGACCCCCGAGGAGGCGGCATCATGAAAGTCCTGAAGCTCGCCAAGACCAAGCTGGATTTCTTTGCTTCGGTGGTCCAGCAATTCGGTGAAGTTCACGCCCCCGTCGAGGACAAGGGCCAGTTTGTCTTCCGCCGTCTGGAGCGCTGGTCGGAAGCCCGATTGGACTATCCCCGCACCGCCCTGCCGCCCAAGAAATACTTCCTGCCCCCGCGCGAGACCCTGTTCCGGTACCAGGAGAACCGCGGCTACGTCCCCTACCTGGAGGGATTCGACCGGCGCATCGTTCTGTTTGGGGTGCACGCCTGCGATATCTACGCGCTCAACATTCTGGACGAGGTCTTCGCCGGCGCCTATCCGGACCCCTACTACCAGGCCCGGCGCAAGAACATCGCCATCATTGGAATCGATTGCACGCCGGACGAACACTGCTTCTGCCGCTCCATGCGCGCAGACTACGTGGATCGCGGCTTCGACCTGTTTCTCACTGACATCGGCGACTCCTACCACACGCTGGTGGGAACGGCGAGGGGGGACGACATGGTGTTGGCCGCCAGCACCTTGTTTGAGCCGATCACCCGGGCCGACACCGAGGAGTACAAACGCCGTTCCAGCGCCAAGCGCGCCGCCTTCAAGCTGGAAGTGGAGATCCGCGACCTCTCGGAAATCTTCGAAATGGAGTACGAGAGTGGGATCTGGAAGGAGTTGGGCGACCGCTGCCTCGCTTGTGGCAACTGCAGTATGGTCTGCCCGACTTGCTATTGCTACGATGTGGCGGACACGGTTTGTCTCGGCGGGCGCGACGGGACCCGCGACCGCACCTGGGATTCCTGCTTGTTCTCCAGCCACGCCCTGGTGGCGGGAGGCGAAAACTTTCGCAAGACACGCGCGGCCCGCATCAAGTTCCGCTACTACCACAAGCAACGGGGCTTTGTGGCCGAGTACGGCCGCCACAGTTGCGTCGGATGCGGCCGGTGTATTACGACCTGCCCGGTGGGCATTGACGTCAGCAAAGTCATCAACCAACTGCGAGGAGTCGCCCATGCTCCAAGTCGCTGAAGCTCCATCCGCCATTTTCACCGCCAATCCTTACCAGCCACATCTGGCGCGCATTGTTCGCATTTACCGGATGGTGGAAGACAACTACTTGTTCACCTTGCGCTTCCAGGACCACGAGATCGGGCGGAACTTCTCCCATCAACCCGGCCAGTTCGTGATGGTCAGCGTGCCGGGCGCTGGGGAAGCGCCGATTTCGATCGCTTCCTCGCCTTCCCGCCCGGGAACGCTGGACCTGTGTGTGCGCCGCGCCGGGCGCGTCACCAACGCCATTTACCGCCTGCACACCAATGACATGGTGGGCCTGCGCGGGCCGTACGGGAACGGCTATCCCATCGCGAAAATGGCCGGCGACGACCTGCTGCTGGCAGCCGGAGGACTGGGCATGGCGCCCCTCCGTTCGCTGCTCTGGTTTGCCCTGGACAACCGGGGCTTGTTCGGAAACATCACCCTCATGTACGGAGCCAAGACCCCGGCCCTCATGTTGTTTCGTGAGGAACTGGACTCGCTGGCGGACCGCGCGGATCTGAAACTCCTGTTGACCGTGGACGCCGACCCTACCGGGACGTGGAAGCACTCCATCGCCCTGTTGCCCAAAATGTTCGACCAGGCGCAATTGGTACCCGCGCGCACCTACGCCGCGGTGTGCGGGCCCCCGGTGGTCTACCGCTTCGTGCTGCAGCGGCTTCTCGAACTGAATTTTTCCAAGGATCGCATCCTGATGTCGCTGGAACGGCGGATGAAGTGCGGCGTCGGCAAGTGCGGTCATTGCAGTGTCGGGTACAAGTACACCTGCCTGCACGGGCCCATTTTCACCTACTGGGATGCGATCAATCTTCCGGAGATGATCTGATGGCCAAACCTAGCGTCGGTATTTTCGGCCTCACCGGGTGCGCCGGAGACCAGCTCGTGATCCTCAATTGCGAGGACCAGCTTCTGGACCTGGTCGACCTGCTCGACATCCGAGATTTTCTGATGGCCACCTCGGACAACGATCACCACTGCGGCCTCGACTTGGCCCTGGTGGAAGGTGCGGTGCTCAGCCGGCGGGACGAGGAGCGCCTGAAGCAGATCCGCGCGCGGGCCCGGCTCCTGGCCGCCGTGGGGAGCTGCGCGGTGTGGGGCGGGGTCGCGGCCATGGACGGGAACGGGAACCGGTTGCGGGGACTCGAGGAAGTCTACGGCCCTGCGGGCCGGCAGTATGACAGCACGCCCGCCCGGGCTCTCGACCAAGTGGTCAAAGTAGATCTCAAGATTACGGGCTGCCCCATCGAAAAAGAAGAGTTCCTGGCCGCGGTGGCTCACCTGCTCCACGGCGATCCGCCCCTCTATCCCGCCTATCCGGTGTGCGCCGAGTGCCGGATCCGGGAAAACCACTGCCTCTTGATCGAACGTGGCCAACCCTGCCTGGGACCCCTGACGATGGCCGGCTGTGCAGCCCGCTGCCCGGCTCTGGAGATTCCCTGTGTGGGCTGCCGAGGTCCGGCCAGCGACGTCAATGTCGAGTCAGCTGTGTCCTTATTCGCTGAGAAAGGTTTGCCGTACGAGCAGATTGCAGCCAAGCTGCGGACCTTCGCTCCGCTAACCGCGCCGG
>CAYPHP010000365.1:0-4908 GCA_964410045.1 uncultured Acidobacteriota bacterium
TGGCGCACACCTGGCCCCGCGATCGCGTCCTGCATCCTCTCGACGGATTCGGCTACCTGGTCCCGTCGTGCCTGGGTTTGCGGCATCTGGGCACCTTGTTCAGCTCTTCGCTGAATCCGGGCCGATGCCGGGAGGACATCGTTCTGATGCGCACGCTGCTCGGCGGAGCGCGCCATCCTGAATTGGTGGACGCCGGCAAGAACGACGTTCTGGCGATCATCGCCGCTGAAACGGGAGCCTTCCTGGGACTTTCCGGACTGCCGCTGTGGACGCACATCGAATACTGGCGGGACGCGTTGCCGCGGTATGACCTGGACCACCCGCGCCGCCTGGCGGAGATCGATTCCGCCTTGAAGACTCTGCCGGGACTTTCCGTGGTCGGCAACTACTGCGGGGCGATCGCGGTCAACGGACTGATTGAAGCATCGCGCCGCCTGGCGCGCTCGCACGCATAGAGGTAGTGTCTCAGTTTTGTCTTGGAAGCCCCGTGGGGCGGGCGTCCACGCCCGCGCGGGACGGTCACGTCCCCCAAGAACCGGACCGGGAGGTCCGGCGCGGCCCTGGAGGGCCGCCCCACAAACCGTTTGTGTGCAAACGCCCCTCGCCGCTCATCCGTCATAGAATCTGAAGACGCATGGGCGTCTTTGCTCGCGGCTTCTGGCTCACCCACCTTACGCACGTGCTGACGGTCGGCGCGCTGCTTCTGGCGCTGCTGATCGTCGGACCGTTTTTCCTATCCGGCACCATGCCCTCTCCCGATGGCCGGGGAGTGGTACGGACAGCGCCCCACACTCACGACCTGGGATCGCACTATTCCGCGCTGCTGGAGTTCGATCGCGCGGTCAGGGAAGGCCATCTCTATCCGCGCTGGCAGGCGGGATACAACTTCGGCTACGGCCTGCCCTGGTTGAATTACTACTCGCCAGGCTTCTATTTCGTGGCTGAAGCGGTTCACCTGGTCTTAAAGCGCCCGATGGCGACGATCTTCTTTGTCTCTCTGTGGCTGATGGCGGCCTCCGGGCTAACTTGCTATGCCTTTTTGCGGCGATTCTGTTCGCCACACGCCGCCATCATCGGCGCGGCGTTCTACATGCTTGCGCCGTATCATGTTTTGGATCTTTACCAGCGCGGGGCGCTGCCCGAGTTCAGCGGTTTCGTGTTTGTCCCGCTGGTCTTCCTGTTCGCGTTTCTGAGCGGCAGTCGCGGACGTCTCGGGGACATTGCCGGGCTGGGCATCAGCTATGGACTGTACGTCTTCACCCACTGGCCGGTGTCGTACCTGATAACCTACGCGCTGGCGCTCTATGTTGGGCTCTGGACGCTGGCCGAGCGGAACTGGCGCATCCCGATGCGCGTCGCCGCGGGGATTTTCCTGGGCGTGGCGCTCAGCGCGATCTATTGGGTTCCTGTGTTGCTGGAGGGCAAGCACGTTCAAGAGTTCTGGACGTCGACGTTCCCCTATCCGACGACCTATCTTCCGGACATGCACCCCAAAGACTCGTTCGGCACCCTGCTGAACCAGTCGTTTGCCGGCCACGTGGTCCTGATTGTGGTGGCGATCGGCGTCTGGCTCTGGCTCCGGCAGCCTGAGGACGCTTCGACGGTGCGACACACGCGCAGCTTGCTGATCACCGGCGTTGTGGCGACGTTGATGGTCACTCAGCTATCCGCGCCAATATCGCGCTTGATCCCGCGGATCGCGGTGGTGACATTTGCGTGGCGGTGGATGGTGGTGGTGTCATTCCTGGCGGCGGTGGCCGTGGGCCTGGCCCTCGAACGCCTGCGCAATCACCCCGAGGCGTCGCCGCTGAAGTTGTGGGCCTGCCGGGCGGCTGTGGCCTTGGTGCTGCTGGGGAATCTGTGGGTCACCGGGTACAGCATCATGCGGAACGGCCTCAAGAGTCCGGCGATGCGATTCCCTTCGACGCACGTGGAGGACCTCTTCTATCCGAAGGGCGCCGAACCGCCGCGAACGTTGATCCATACGCCCGAGGCGTTCCTGATTGCCGGAAGCGGAAAGGTGCAGGTGCTGCGCTGGGGAGCGCTCAATCGCGAACTCATCGTGACGCTCGATCGTGAGGGAGAGCTGCGCCTGAAGTCGTACAATTTTCACGGCAGGACGGCGTCGATGGACGGCCAGCCCGCGGAAATCCTGAGCGACCGTCAGGGCATTCAATACATGGTGGTGCCCGCGGGTAGCCACTTGCTGCAAATCTGGTTCGAAGATACGCCGCCGCGTACCGCCGGCGCGGTGATCGCCGGCCTGGCGCTCGGCGTGGCGATTGGGTTCCTGTTTGTTCACCACAGAGGCACAGAGAACACAGAGAAAGCCGAAGTATGAACTTGGTTACTGGATTGCGATGTGTCTTGTGTGGCAGGGTTCATAGCACCCGCGTTCCTTACACCTGTCCCGACTGCGGGTCCGCTGGCATCCTGGACGTGGAGTACGACTACGCGGCAATCCGGCGCCGAATGACCAGGCCGGTGCTGGCGCGCCGTCCGCTAAATCACTGGCGCTATCAGGAACTGCTGCCGGTGAATCCGCGCACGCCGGTCCCGCATCTTCTACCCGGTTGGACGCCCATCATTTCTCCAGCGGCTCTGGCCCGCCACTTGGGCATTCGCACGCTCTACCTTAAAGACGACGGCCGGAATCCCACGGGATCGTTCAAGGACCGCGCGAGTTCGGTCGGCGTCGTCAAGGCGATCGAGAGGCGCCGCAAAGCCGTCGCCTGCGCCAGCACCGGCAATGCCGCGTCGTCACTCGCGGGGATGGCAGCGGCGGCCGGATTACGCAGCTACATCTTCGTTCCGTCGCTGGCGCCGGAAGCGAAGGTCACCCAACTGCTGATCTTCGGAGCCACAGTGTTCCGGGTCAACGGCAGCTATGCGCAAGCCTACAGCCTCTGCCAGCAGGCGTGTGATCGCTGGAACTGGTACAACCGCAACGCGGCGACCAATCCTTACCTGGTGGAAGGGAAGAAGACTTGCGGCCTGGAGATCTGCGAGCAAATGAACTGGCAGCCACCCGATTGGGTGGTGGTCAGCGTGGGCGACGGCTGTACTATCGCGCTGGGCCTGATCCGCCGCACGCCGAAGATGCTGGGCGTGCAAGCCGAGGGCGCTGCGGCGTTGAGCGCGGCATTCCACAGCGGACGCGAGCTCGAACCCATCGAGCCGCGCACGATCGCCGACAGTATCTGCGTCGGCCGGCCGAGCAACTGGCGCAAGGCCTTGAAGGCCGTGCGTGAATCCGGCGGTACCATGATCAACGTGTCCGACGAGGAAATCCTGGACGCCATGCGTTACACAGGACGCTTGGTCGGCGTCTTCGCCGAACCGGCCGCCGCGGCTAGCGTCGCAGGATTGCGACGCGCCCTGGCTGAAGGCACGGTCTCACGGCGGGCCAGCGCGTTGGCGGTGATTACCGGAAACGGATTGAAAGACATCCGTTCGGCAGTAACCGCCGTCGGGAAGCCCTATGAAGTTCCCCCGGACCTGGCCACCTTGACCGGCTTGATCGAAGAGAAAGGCCTGGCTTGAAGCATCCCTCGCTGCTGATTCGCGACATCCATACGCTGATTACTCTGGATTCCGCCAAGACCGTCTGGCGCGGAGGCTACGTCTACATTGCCGACGGCAGGGTCCAGGAAATCGGTCGCACTCCTCGGCCCGGGCTGAAGGCTGACCGCACTCTGCGTGCATCTCGGCTGCTGGCCGTACCCGGTTTCATCAATACTCATCATCACCTCTACCAAACCCTGACCCGCGCGCTACCGTCCGCGGCGAACGCCGGATTGTTTCAATGGCTGCGGACGCTCTATCCGCTCTGGGCGCGCTTGGATGAGGAAGCCGTGTACGTCAGCGCGCTCGTGGGAATGACCGAGTTGATGTTTTCCGGTTGCACTACTACCACCGACCATCACTACGTGTTTCCGCGCGGGCAGCGCCACCTGATCGACGCTCAGATTGAAGCGGCGCGCCGCATCGGCATCCGTTTTCATCCGTGCCGCGGCAGCATGAGCTTGAGCGTCAAGGACGGCGGCTTGCCGCCTGATTCGGTGGTCCAGAGCGAAGAGGAGATCCTGGCCGACTGCGAGCGGGTGATCCGCAAGTATCACGACGCGAGTCCCGGCTCGATGCTGCAAGTCGCGCTGGCGCCTTGCTCGCCTTTCTCCGTGACTCCACGGCTGATGAAACAGATCGCCGAGATGGCCCACCGCCACAATGTGCGTCTGCATACGCACTTGGCCGAAACCCAGGACGAAGAGCGCTATTGCCGCGAACGCTATGGACGCCGTCCGCTGGAGTTTCTCGAGGAAGCCGGATGGCTGCACGACCAGACTTGGCTGGCGCATGCTATCCACCTCGATTCACGGGAGCGGCGCCGTATGGGTAAAGCAGGCGTCGGCGTGGCTCATTGCCCGACGTCGAACATGCGTCTTGGGTCTGGGATTGCGCCCGTGCTCGACCTGCGCCGGCGCGGTTGCCCGGTGGGCTTGGGCGTGGACGGCAGCGCGTCCAACGATAGCTCCAACCTGCTGGCTGAGGCTCGTCAGGCGCTGCTGCTCCAGCGCGTCGCCCACGGACCTTCGGCGTTGACGGTCAACGAGGCGCTGGAGATGGCCACGGTCGAAGGGGCGCGGTGCCTGGGCCGGTCGGACCTGGGCAGCCTGGAGCCCGGCAAGCCTGCGGACATCGCCCTGTTCAACCTGGGGGCCTTGGGGTACAGCGGGGCGGGCGATCCGCTGTCCGCGCTGCTGCTCTGCGCCCCGACCAGGGTCGAAGCGTTGGTCGTCAATGGCCGTATCGCTATAGAAAAAGGGGAGTTACAGACACTTCCGCTCACCGCGATCCTGCGCCAGCATCGCCAGATCGCCCGCCGAATCGCGGAACGATTTCCCGATT
>CAYPHP010000366.1:0-4895 GCA_964410045.1 uncultured Acidobacteriota bacterium
GCACCAACGCGCGCTCGTAGCCGGAGGCGAAGTAGGCCGCCGCGGCGTGCGTCAGTTGATGATCGAAGTTGTGGACCTTGGCCCGCGGGAACATCTCTTCGAGCTGATGCACGTCGTGCAGCAATTCCCGCGTGCGATTGAAGCTGGCGATCCCGGAGGCGGTGGATGCGAACAGCGCTCGCGGCAGCTTAGCCAGACGGAAGCCGAGTTCGCTGCCCAGCAGCCGCCAGGGATGGAAATCGAGCGCCAGCGCATTCACGTCGCGCGCCGGAACGCCAGCTGCTTCCAGGCAGAAGCGGATGGCCTGCCGCGGCAGTCCATGCGGATTCCGCCGGCCGCAGAGTTTCGCCTCCTCGCACGCCGCGATCACCTTGCCGTCGCGCAGAATCGCCGCCGTAGACTGCCCGCGCAGCCCCGAGATTCCTAGAATGAACATGAAAGTGTGAGTTTAGCACACGCGCCCGCCCGCTCCGACACGGCGCCGCGCGTTGCTATTTGATCGCGACCGTCACGGGCTTGCTGGTAACGCCGCCTGCGGTAACCAGAATTGTGTTCGCCCTGCCGAAGTTGAACCCTCCCGTTGGCACGGCCACATTGATCTGCCACAGGCCGACGAAGCCCGGCGCCAGCCCGCTGTACCGAACCGGTGCTGGCACGCCATCGATCGTCACGAAGGGCAATTCCGGTGTTAGGCTGAGCGGACTGGAAGGAGCCGTCACCCCAGAAGGCACGGGTGGATTGGTCACTCCGGCTCCGGTGGCGAAGATCTGAATCGTGCTGCCACGCGCCGCGGGATTGGTCGGCAGGTTCAGAGTGTTGTCTTCATTCAAGACGGCGCCCGGTCCACTTCCCGTAGGCAGCACCGTAAAGACGCCGGGAGCCCGGCTAACTACTCGCACTGTTCCGAGCAGGGTGCTGCCGTCGGCTCGCCGCAGTTGCATCGGTACATCGCCAGGGCTGATGCCCATAGGAAGCTGGAAGTTGACCTGCTTCCCATCAACAAACAGAAGCGGAGCGGGCAGTGCGCCCACCGAGGAGTAAGTCACTCCGTTTTCCACGCTGTAAGAAAAGGTCCCGCCGACCACCACCGTTATTCCCGCAAGACTGAGGGGAAGAGGCGTCAGCGTCGCCTTCTGAGCCTGGAAGATTCCGGTGTCGGCAAAGAGGCTGGCCAGCGATCCCGGCGCCAAACCCTTCGTTGCTTCAAATGACGCCGCGTTCGCGATGCCGAATTCTTGCGGGGTCTGGACCGGAACGATTGTGAAGACGGCATTCGAATCCGTACTCGTCACCAAGGCTGCGGTTGTCGATGTCGTGGCGACCGCGTGCAGTCCGAACGCACCGGCAACGTCAGGCACCACCGAGCCGGCATACGCTTGTCCCCGGCTGTCGAACAGCGTCCGCACCACGGCGCCCCCGGTCGTGCAATACGGAAGGTCGCAATCCTGCGAGTGCGCAGAGATCAGCCATGTCGTGTCGGTCAACAGGGTCCTCCAATCGACCAGACTTACGGTGTTTTCGATGCCACTGGTCATCGCGATGGAGTTTCCGAACAGGCTTACAGCCAACGGTCCGCGCAAGGGAAGCCTGGCCAGCAGCTTTCCAGCCCGCAAGCCGACTACACTGACGATGTCGGCGTCCGTCCCGGCGACCCAAGCCACTTGATCCGGATCGATCACGATGCCGTGCAGAGCACGGCTGGCAGGAACGTTGCCGATCCGCGCCGCCACCGTGCCGGATTCCAGATCCACGATCGACAGCGTGTTGTCAGACGCCGTGGAAACAACGGCTGTAAGGCCTGAATTCGGATCTGCGTAGCAGGCCGCGGAATACGGAAGTGGTCCGACGCGAATCGTGCGTAGTTCCGCGTTGCTGGCTTCCAGCCCGTTCACAAAAAGACGCAGCCAGGTAACGGTGTCGCCGGCCGAGGACGTGACCAAAAAGCCGGAGCCACAGGCGACGACGCTGTAGGGCGAGGGTGCCGTAAAGGTTGCCGGAACTGGACTCGGAGAGGTCAGAAGAGCGCCCTTCCGCGAATCAAACATCAGCCGGAAGAGCGAAACGCTATTGCTTGCAGAGTTCGCGGCCGCCACGTAAATCGCGCCGCTCGGGCGCACCACCTGAACGCTGGCCACACCCAGCGGCTTTTGACCTGTCGCATACCGATTCACGGCGTAGAACTGCGCGCAGAGCACTCCGTTGAGCGGAAGCACCAGGACTGTCAAGAAAGATCCGAAGCGCAATGAGGAAAACATACAGACTCCAGTCACTACCTTCAGCGCGGCCTCGGTCGGGACTGCTTCTATCGTACACCGCCCCACATGCAAAAGGTGAGGGGCTTTGCAGGTGACCAGCGGGAGTCGGGCTGTTCACCAACATCTATTCAACGCCCGACGTCCATCACTCGGTAGGACTTGATCAGGTGCGGCCGGTTCCAGCGGACTTCGTCGCCGGCTTTCTTGCCGGGGACGAGAAACAAACGCGCGGAGAGCGGCTTCGACCAACGCTTGGCGAGCAAGGCCACCTCTTCACGCAGCGCTGCGACCGTGGCGACTGGAGTGTCGCCGGGAATCGGCACGGTGTCGAGTCCTGTGCCGCAGACCGCGGAATAGAGCAGCAACGAGTGCAGGTTGACGCGGCCTTCGGCGGCCCGTTGGGCGAGCAACTCGTCCTCGAGCACCGGCAGCATCAGGCCGGAGAAGCCTGTCTGCTTGACCGGCAGGCTTTTCAACTCCGCAGTGATCGCCGCAGCGGCGGCCAGCGTGCCGGGCGCGCCGATCGGCGCGCCGGCGCGCTTCTCGAGCGCCGCGGCGATCGAGTTGTCCGGCGCGGGCGCGGGAGATGTGTCGAGACCCAGGTATTTCCATCCGCTGGATTTGGCCACAGCCTCCGCGGCCGCCACCATCGGACGTACTGCGGCCAGCAGCGGCGCGCCATCGCGTACAACTCCGGCGGACTCCGCGCCGATGGCGAAGGAATGGTGGATCGCCGCCGAGGCATAGCCGCCAGGGAAGAACGGCGCGCCCGGGGCTAGTCCGGCAATCGCGGCAAAACGGAAATTCTGACTGCCGTCGGGAATCTGCGTAGAGAGTGCGCGCATCAGCTCGGCAGCGGCGCGCGCCGCGTCGCGATCCGTCAAGCGCATGCTGGCGTTCACGTTCTCCGTTTGTCGGATAACCTCCGCCGCCAGTGTCCAGCGCTTCGGATCCACCGGACCGATCGACAGGGCGAAGCCTTCCCTGCCCGCGACCGCGTCCATACGCTGGAGCAAGGCCAGAGCCGCGGCGTCGTCGAGCGAGGCGGCGAACTCGGCCATCGGCGTGGTGGCCACACGGATGGTCTGCACGATCAGTCCGCGCTTCTGAAATTCAGCTCGCGAGGCCTTCAGGAATTGCGCTGCGCCCGTCAAGCGGGCTTCGGCAGTGGCAGGCGACACTGACACAAACGCGGTTATGGTGCGCACCGGAGGAGTGAGAGCGAGAAGCAGCAGGCTACTGAGGAACATTAGTGGGAACCGTGGCCGGCGGGAACAGGCGCTGGCCCTTGGCTTCCATGCGGTTGGCCAGGGAGGCGTCGCCGGCCCTGCGCAAGGCGTCCGCCGCCTTGGCATAGATGCTGGGGTCGCGCAGCGGATGGTAGCGCGCCAGAAAACGGAATTGCGCAGCGGATTCCTTGTAGTTACCGCTGGCCAAAAAGAACTCTCCCATAATGCGATGCGCGCCGTAGTTGTATTTGTCCAGGGCCAGCGACTTGTCGAAGGCCTGCTGGGCTTCGGCGCCCTTGCCGCTGCGCAGAAGGAGGTCCCCAAGCTGGGCGAATTCGGTGGCCTGATACCCGTCGCCGGCGGCGATGCCTTGCTTGTGGATCTCCAAAGCCTCCGCCCACTTTTTCTGGTAAGCCAGATTGCGGGCCAAGGCGTAACAGAGCTCGGCGCGCTGCGGCGACGGGCCGGCATCCAGAGCCTCGCGCAGCAGTTTCTCCGCTTGCGGATTGCCGGTCTCGAACGCCGTGATCGCCAAGCCGGCTTTGGCCCGCGCACCTCCGCCGTTCTCCAGGGCGCTGCGGTAGGACGTTTCGGCAACCGCGAAGTTGCGCAGGATGCGGTTCAGCTCTCCTGCGTAAAGCCAGACCTCGGCGCGGTCACGCAGCAGCGGAAACAACGGCCGCGCCACCAAGCGCGACCACTCGACTTCCTTGCTGCGCAGCAACGTCCAAGCTACGGCCAATTGTTCTTCCGGCGTGAGGTTGATGGGTAGCCCCTGGCGCCGCGCCGCAAACACGGCCCGCGGCAACGTTCCGTCCGAAGGCCGCAACAAGCGTAACGGCGCGCGATACTCCAGCCGCGGGTGATTATCCGTGTTCAAGTCGCCGTCCCCGGCAAAGGCCTTCAGGTCCGCGGCGCCGAGCAGGTGATAGGCCCACATGGCCACCGGCTGATCCACGCGGAGAACGCTGCGGAGAAGCTTGCCGAGTTCCGCCGGCCACTCGCGATTCTGCAGCGCCAGCGGACCTTGCGATCCGGCCAGCAGGAAATCCATGGACTCGCCGCGCCACAGTGCCATCTGCGGAAACGCCGTGGCCATGGAGCGGGAGACCATCGCCAGGTATTCCGGCAACAACTGATAGCCCTGCACCCACTGGATGAAGACGCCGCCGGGATTCAAGCGGGCCTGGGCCTGGCGGTAAAACTCCACGGTGAACAAGTTTCCAACGCCGGCCAGCCAGGGATTGGACGGCTCAGAAATGATGGCGTCGTAACGCTCGGCGGTGGTGAACAGATAGTGGCGGGCATCGTCGACGATCACGCGCGAGTTCGGCCAATTCTGCACTCCGCCGTTCAGATCCTTCATCATTTCGGCGGCGCGCAGCACGGCCGGCTCGATCTCCACCGTGTC
>CAYPHP010000367.1:0-4886 GCA_964410045.1 uncultured Acidobacteriota bacterium
TCGAGAGGCTGGGGGTTTCCTCTGTGCTCTCTGTGCCTCTGTGGTTCAATAGACCGTGCAAGAAACCGGACCGGCCACCGTTCTCAGATACAGGAGGAGGATAAACATGTCCCGTACACTGAGTTTGCTATTGGTTGCGTTGATGGTCTTATCGCCGCTCCAGCCGGCCTGGGCGCAGGCCGCGCCTGCGTTGCCCATCCAGAAGATCCTGCTTTATAAGCATGGGGTTGCCTACTTTGAGCGCTCCGGCTCGGCGGCCGGGCAATCCGAAGTCACCCTGGAATTCAAAGCCTCGGAGATGAACGACGTGCTCAAGTCCCTGACCCTGATCGACCGATCCGGAGGCAAGGTCGGCGGAGTTTCATACGAGGCCAGCGATCCGGTGACCAAGCAGCTCGAAGATTTCGCGTTCAAGGTCCCTGCGGAAGCCAGCCTCGGCCAAGTGCTCGATCAATTCAAAGGAGCGCGGCTGCTGCTGCGCACCCCGGCCGGCGAAGTCCGTGGCAGCATCCTGGGCGTGCGGAGGACCATGCGCGCCGTCAGCGACCGTGCCGCGAGCGAAGTGGAAATCGCTTCCCTGCTCCTGGACAGCGGCGAACTGCGAGCCGTGCCTTTGGCCGACGCCACCGAGCTTCGCCTGGAAGATCCCAAGTTACAGCGCGACCTGGCGAATTATCTGAGCATCGTGGCCGGAGGACGGCGCCGCGAGCTGCGTTCCCTGCGCATCCATCCCGGCAATGCCAAGGACCTCAGCGTCGGCTACGTGATCGAAGCCCCGGTATGGAAGACCAGCTACCGCTTGGTGACTTATCTGCGGAAGCCTGGCGAAGCGCTGCTGCAGGGCTGGGCCATCGTCGACAACCCCAGCAATGAAGACTGGCGCGGCGTCGAGCTTTCTCTGGTCTCGGGCCTGCCCATTTCGTTCACTCAGAATCTTTATGAGCCGCACTACATGAGGCGGCCGCATGTGAATCTACCCTACGAGATGGCCGTGGCCCCGACCATGCACGAAGGGGCGATTGAGAAAGACGAACGGGAACGGGCCGCGATCGTCGGTGGAGTGCGCGGTGACGTCAGCCGTATGCGCCAGATGGCCAAGTCGCAGGCTGTCGGCGAATTGGCCGCTCCGCCACCCCCCGCCATGGCTGCCCCAATGCAGATGGCCGACATGATCCAGCGCTCTGTCGACGCCGTGACCCAAGGCCGCGAGCTAGGCGACTTGTTCGAATACAAGGTTGAGAACCGCATTGACATCCCCAAGCACCAGTCGGCGATGATCCCCTTCGTGCAGACGCAGGTGAAGGCCGAGCGCGTGCTGCTCTACGATCCGGCTGCCGGGCGCGAAAATCCCTACGACGCGCTGCTGCTGACCAACACCAGCGGACTCACGCTCGACGGCGGAGCGGTAACCGTGCTCGAAGGCGACCGCTACATCGGTGAAGCCATGGTGGAAACGCTGAAGGCCGGCGAGACCCGGCCCGTGTCCTTCGCCGTGGATCTGGGCACCCGCATGACCACGGCGTTCGATTCCCGCGCCGATAACGTGGTTTCAGTGAAAGTGCGGCGTGGCGTGATCACCACCAACTCGAAGAACGTGGAGACGCGCACCTACACCATCCGCAACGTAGATGCCAAGGTCAAGACGCTGATGATCCAGCATCCCGTGCGCCAAGGGTGGAAGCTCACCGGCGAGACCAAGCCTGAGGAAACCACTGCGCAGCACTACCGCTTCCGCGTGCCGTTGCCCGCGAATCAGACCACCAAGGTGGCGGTGAACGAAGAATTCCAAGTGTCGAACACCGTCGCTCTGAACAACCTGAACTCCGACTTGCTGGCGACGTACGTCCGCAACAAGGCGCTGACACCTGAAGCGCAAAAGAAGTTGGAAGACCTGATGGCGCTGAAGGACCGCCTGGCCGACGCCACCCAGAAGGTCAACTCCACGCAGGTGGAAGTGAATGAACTGCGCGGCGACCAGGACCGGCTGCGCCAGAACATCAACAACCTGCGCGGCCTGCCGGGTCAGGAGGCGCAAGTCGCGCGCTACGCGGCCAAGCTGGCGGAACAGGAAAAGACAGTCGAGGCTTTGCAGACAACGCTGTCGGCCGCCCGCGCCAGCGTCCGTCAGATCCAAGCCAGCGTGGATCAGGCTATGAAGACGCTGGAAATCTAACGATTGTCCTTCTCGAACGCCGAAGCAATCGCCGCCACGTGACGATCCACGTCGGCGGCGTTTTCGGCTTCCACCATGATGCGGACCAGGTTCTCCGTGCCGCTGTAGCGGACGATCACGCGGCCCCGGGTCCCGAGTTCCTGCTGGCTCTTCTGAATCGCCTGGGTCACGGTCGGCAGCGTGTCGAGCGGAGGCTTGGAGCTGACCTTCAGGTTTTGGATCACCTGCGGACAGGCGGTCATGCCGGAGACCAGGTCGGCCAGCGACCGGCCGGTTTCCGCGACGATCTGAGTCACGCGCAGCGCGGTCAACAAGCCGTCGCCGGTGGTGTGGTCATCCCGGAAAATCACGTGGCCGGATTGTTCGCCACCCAGCTTGGCTCCGGTGCGCAGCATTTCTTCGAGGACGTATTTGTCGCCGACGGGCGTGCGCGCCAGCTTCAAGCCCTCGCTGGCCAGGGCTAGTTCCAGACCGAGGTTGGACATGATGGTTCCGATCACCTGCGATCCGCCCAATCGGTTCTGCGCCTTGAGGTGGCGCGCGGCCATCAGCATCACGCCATCGCCGTTCACCAGGGCACCGTCCGCCGTCACGAACAGTGCGCGATCGGCATCGCCGTCGAAGGCCACGCCGATGTGCGCTTTTTCCGTGTGCACAGCAGCCTGCAGGTTCTCCATATGCAACGACCCGCAGCGCAGGTTGATGTTGCGGCCGTCGGGCTCGGCGCTTAGCGACACCACCTCTGCGCCCAGACGCCGAAATAGCTCTGGCGCCATGGCCGAAGCCGCCCCGTTGGCGCAGTCCATGACGATTTTCAACCCTCGAAAGCTGTCGCTTTTCGGCAGCAGACCGGCCAGAAAGTCCAGGTAACGCCGGCGCAGCGAGTCTTCGCCCCGTAGCGGAATCCGGCCTTCCGTCCCCGGCGGAAGCTTGTCAGCAATTTCGAACAGGGTCTGCTCGACTTGATGTTCCAGATCGTCGGGCAGCTTGTATCCGGAATGCGCGAACACCTTGATGCCGTTGTCCTGGTAGGGATTGTGCGAGGCGGAAATCATCACCCCGGCGTTGCAGCGATCGGTGCGTGCCAGGTAAGCGACGCCGGGCGTAGTGATCACACCGGCGGAGTGCGCGTCCACGCCTTCGTCGGCCAGCCCGCCGGCGAACGTCTCGGCGATCCAGTGGCTGGACTCCCGGGTGTCCTCGCCCAGCAGCACCTGGACCGCTTCGCCGGCCGTACTCACTTTGCGCAGGCCGATACCCAGAGCGCGGCCCGCCAGGTAGACCGTGCGCATATCCAGGGGATACTCGCCTGCGACTCCGCGGATCCCGTCCGTTCCAAACAGTTTTCTTTCTGCCATAGAGGTGCGCGCTAGCGTTGCGATTCCACCGCTTCATTACTATGCCAGGATTCTTGGCCACCGAGACACCGAGGCACCGAGACGGACAACCTGCTGGTTGGCTTCCCTTCCGGCTCGGTGCTCTCCGTGCCTCGGTGGCTGATCTGATCTGGCATGGTCAAGACGTCAGTGAAACGGCACGCTAGCTCGGACCCATCCCTTCGCGAGGAGGCATCTCGACCACCGACGCTCCTCCTTCTTTCTTCTCCGCTTTCCAGACCGCCGGTTCCATGACGACGGGAGCGTGACGGCGGCGCTGGAACAACTCGCGTAACCTCTGGCGCAGCGACTCGTCGGTCAAACCCATCTCGATCCTGCCGTCCACAGCCAGGGAGACCACACCTGTATGCTCCGCGACTACCACGGCGACCGCGTCGGTGTCTTCGGCGATGCCGAGGGCGGCGCGATGCCGCGAACCCAGCTCGCGGGGCCGGTCCGGGCTGAGGCTCAAGGGCAGGAAGCAGGCCGCGGCGGCGATGCGGTTGCGCTGGATGATCGCGGCCCCGTCATGCAAGGGCGCACCCGGCTGGAAGATGGTCACCAGCAGGTCATAGCTGAGCCGCGCGTCCAGAGGCACGCCGCTCTCGACGTAGCTGCGCAGGCTGGTGCGGCGCTGCAGAATCACCAGCGCGCCTACCCGTTCCTGGGAGAAACGCCCTGCGGCCAGGACCACGTCCTCGTAAGGACCACCGCGGCCCCTCCAGGACCACTGCCGCATCAACGACGCGCCACCCAGAGCGGCCAACCCTCTGCGGATCTCCGCCTGGAACAGAACGACGACGGCGACACCCAGGTAGGGCCACATCCCGTCCAGCAGGCTGCCTAACGCCGGCAGTTCGGCAAGTCGCGCCAGAAATAACCCGCCCACCAGCAACAGCAGCCCGGCCAACATCTGCACGGCGCGGGTTCCGCGGACCAAGCGGTAGACCTGGAACAGAAGCACCGCCACCAGGACCAAGTCCAGGGCGCTGCGCCAGGTCAACGCGGGTACTGCCTGCAAAAAAATCATTCCGGTTACCCAGATTCTCCCGGGGTCATCTTAGCATGGGCCAGAATCCGGTCGGCCACGCGAGCCACCTGGACCATGGCCGCGACGTCGTGGACCCTGACCACATGAGCCCCAGCCAGGATCGCCGCGGTTACCGTGGCCGCCGTGCCCCAGACCCGGTCATGGGGAGGCGCGTCCAGCGTCTTGCCGATGAAGCTCTTCCGCGAAGTGCCCGCGACGATGGGACAGCCGAGGCCATGCAACTGGCTCAATCCGGCCAGCAGTTGGTAATTCTCCTCGCCGTTCTTTCCAAATCCAAATCCAGGAT
>CAYPHP010000368.1:0-4877 GCA_964410045.1 uncultured Acidobacteriota bacterium
GGCGGTTGCCGCACAAGGTGGAGGAGCACTGGACAGCCGATTCGGCGATGGAGCGCTTGGATGAGCTCCTGGCTCAATCCGTCCGGGAGCATTTGGTCAGCGACGTTCCCTTGGGCGCATGGATCAGCGGCGGCCTGGACTCGACCACCATCCTGCATTACGCGGTGGCCGCTTCGCCGAGCCGCCTGAAGACGTTTTCGGTGTCCTTCCGGGGCCAGAGCTGTGACGAGAGCAAGTACTTCAGTGAAGTGGCACGGCACTACGAGACCGACCACGAGGAAATCAATGTAAGTCCTGACCTGGATTTGGCCGGCGCAATTGAACAACTGCCTTACTACCACGACGCGCCAGGTGCCGATGCCGGCGCCCTCCCGATCTGGTTCCTGTCTCAGATGAGCCGCAAGAAGGTGACAGTGGCGCTGAGTGGCGAAGGCGCCGACGAGTTATTCGGCGGCTACCTCACGTACATGGCGGACCGCTTAACGCCCCCGTTGCGGATGGTCCCTGCGCCGTTCCGCCGGGGCGCGTTACGGCTCCTGCATTACTGGCCGGTGTCGGACGGCAAGATCAGTTTTGAGTACAAGCTGAAACGATTCCTGGAAGGCTCCCTGTTGACCGCAGGGGAGGCGCACGCATTCTGGAACGGGAGCTTTTCCGATGAGCAGAAGCAAACTCTTTCAGCAGCCGCCGACCCGAAGGCTCTCCAGCGTGTCTTGAATCAGTTTTACGGAAGATTAGACGAGGCTGGCGGGCTGAACCGTCACTTGCTCTTTGACCAGAGTTCGTCTCTTCCGGATAACTTGCTGTCCAAGGTGGACCGCATCAGTATGGCCCACTCTCTCGAGGTGCGGCCTCCGTTCCTGGATCATCGCATTGTTGAGTTCGCCGCTTCACTGCCGATTCACCTCAAGATCCGGGGGTTGAATCAAAAACGTCTGCTGCGCCAGTTGATGAAGAAACGCTTGCCCCCGGTTGTGCTCCAGCGCAAGAAGGAAGGCTTTGACATCCCGGCGCACGAATGGCTCAGGGGGCCGCTACGGCCGTTGCTGCTCGACACGCTGAGCCGCGATGCCGTTGAACAGACCAAGCTGTTCCGCTGGGAAGGCGTGCAGTCCCTGCTCGACGCCCACATGCAGAGGCGCTTGAATCTCGGCTACCAGCTTTGGGGGTTGCTCATCCTCTTCCTGTGGATCCGCAGGTGGAACGTTCAAGCGGATTCCGTCTCCACTCCCTGTGCCGCCTGGAGCGAGGAGCGGTTGCCCGCAAACTGATGGCGTCTCGGCTCGGATGGGCAGTAATCGCAACGGCCGCCCTGGTCTTCCTGGCGAATTCCGTTAGTCCTCCCCGGTTAATGGACGACGTGGACGCCGTGCAGGCCCAGATCGCCCGGAACATGCTGGTTTCCGGCGATTGGGTGACCGCCCGTCTCAACGGCGTCGCCTACCTGGAAAAGTCACCGCTTATCTATTGGATGATGGCGCTGAGCTACAGCGTCTTTGGCGTTTACGACTGGGCTGCCCGCCTGCCTCTGGCTCTCTCCATCGTGCTTCTTTGCTGGGTTACCTGCCGCTTTGCCCGATGGGCCTTCGACGAAGAGACCGGGATGTACGCCGGGATTGCGCTGGCTACATCTGTCGGACTGTTCCTGTTCACCCGGATCCTGATCCCGGATGCGATTGTGACTCTCACCATCACCGCGGCAATCTGGGCTTGGTTACGCCTGCTGGAACCCGAAGATTCGGCAGTCGGATGGCCGGTAGTTCTCGGCCTGAGTTTGGGAACAGGCTTGTTGCTGAAGGGGCTGATCGCGATCGTGTTTCCCGTGGCGGCTGGGCTCGTCTACATGGCCGTCACTCGACAGGTATTCTCATTGCAGGCGTGGAGCCGGCTGCGTGTGGGGCTGGTGGGCGTCGTGGCCTTGTTGATCGCCGCCCCTTGGCACGTGTTGGCCACTTTGCGCAATCCTCCCTACTTCGACTTCTCGATGCACAGCGGTCCGGGCGAGTACCGCGGGTTCTTCTGGTTCTACTTCTTCAACGAGCACCTGCTGCGGTTCCTGAATCTGCGCTACCCGCGCGACTACAACACCGTCCCCAGGCTGTGGTTCTGGGTGCTGAACCTGGTCTGGATCTTTCCCTGGTCGTTCTACCTGCTCAACGCCCCCGCACTGACTTACCGGCCGGCCACGCGAGCCGGACGTGTCCGGCTGATGGCCCTGTGCTGGATCGGCGTGGTGATGTTGTTCTTCACCTTCTCGACGACGCAGGAATACTACTCGATGCCGGTCTACCCGGCGCTGGCCCTGCTTGCCGGGTCAGCTCTGGCGGCGGGCGGGCGGTGGGTGCGCGTGGGAACCGGCGCTCTGCTCTCTGTCTTCGCGGTGTTGTGTGTGGTTCTGGGCACCGTGCTGGTGCTGGTCTGGCGGGTTCCGGCCCCCGGCGACATCTCCCGGGCGCTGACTCAGAATCCCGAACTCTACACGCTCTCGCTGGGGCACATGGCGGACCTGACGCTGAATGCCTTTGCCTACCTCAAGCTGCCTTTGGCGATTGCTGCGGGAGCCTTCGGCGCCGGCGCGTCGGCACTGGCGTTGGTACGTTCCGATACCAGGAGAGTTGTTCTGGTGGTGGCCGGTGTGATGATCTTCTTTTTTCAAGCCGCGCGTCTGGCCCTGATCCGTTTCGAGTCGTACCTCGGTTCCTATCCTCTGGCCGTGCGCCTCGAACAGAGTCCACCGGGGCAACTGATCGAAGCGAATGCCTACTACGCCTTTTCGTCGGTGTTCTTCTACACGGGACGCACGGCGCTGCTGTGGAATGGCCGGTTCCACAACCTCGAATATGGGTCCTACGCTCCAGACGCTCCAGATGTGTTCATAGACGATCAAAAGCTCGCATCTCTCTGGAAGGGTCCAGGTCGCTGCTACCTGCTGGCCTGGGGCACAGAGAAACCTCGCTTGGAGCAACTCGTAGGCGGCGAAGCCCTGCACGTAGTCGCGGAAAACTCAGGGAACTATCTGTTAACGAATCATCCGCTTCACTAGAAGGTCGCGGAAAACGCCAGGGACAGGCTGGACAGCCTGTCCTACGCGGATCGCAAGCTTGTTGAATGCTCTTGTAGGACAGGCTGTCCAGCCTGTCCCAGCGAGGCGTGCCGTGGTATCTTAGAATTTGGGAACTGTTTCATTCGAGAGAGAGATTTGACGGCGTCCAAGCAGGCAGTGAGCGCGGGTAGTGAAGAAGCCAGGCTCCTGGCTCAGGTGGATTTGCGCAAACTGCCGCAGCATCTGGCCATCATCATGGACGGCAACGGGCGCTGGGCGCACCGCCGGCATCTCCCTCGTGCGGCCGGACACCGCGCCGGAGTACGCGCGGTCCACGACGTGATCGATACCTGCGCCCGCTTGGGCATTCCGGCGTTGACCTTGTACGCGTTCTCGGTGGAGAACTGGAAGCGTCCCAAGTCCGAGCGCGACATCCTGTGGAGGCTGCTGCGCGAGTATCTCAAGAAGGAGCTGCCGGAGATCCACCGCAACAACATCCGCTTTCAGATTATCGGGCGTCCTGCGGAGTTGCCCGCCTCGGTGCAGCAAGACCTGAACGACGCAATTGCCAAGACATCTGCGAACACCGGGCTGACTCTGACCGTGGCCTTGAACTATGGAGCCCGCGCCGAACTGGTGGACGCTTTCAACTCCATCCTCGACAGCGTCCGGCACAACGGGGTCCACGACTTCCGCGTGGATGAAGACACCATTGACCGCCACCTGTACACCCGCGGGTTGCCGGACCCTGACCTGTTGATCCGCACCAGCGGCGAGATGCGGGTCAGCAACTTCCTGCTCTGGCAAATCGCATACGCCGAGATCTGGGTGACCGACACGCTGTGGCCGGACTTCGGGCGTACGGACCTGTTTCAAGCCCTGATCGACTTCCAGAAGCGCGAGCGCCGCTACGGCGGCTTGAATTCCGGCAACGGTCGCAATTCTCTCCACGGTGGCCAGTAATCAGATCCAGCGCGTCCTGACAGGGATCGTCCTGATCCCGACAGTTTTGGGTGTCGTCTGGTATGCGCCGCCAATGGTCTTCGGCGCGCTTGCCGCCCTGCTGGCCGCGCTGGTAGCGCGTGAGTACCTGGACCTGGCCCACAAGGGCGGGTTGGCGCCGCACGATATCGCCACCTATGTGTTCGTGGTCTTGGCCGTGGCTTGGCCGGTTTTTGCGATTCCGGTACCCTACGAGCCGTTGCTGATGATGCTCGCGCTGGTTCTGGCGATGCGCCCCGAGCGCAACCTGGAGAAGTCGCTCACCGGGGCCGCGTCGACGGTGTTGGGCGTGCTCTATACGGGATTGCCGTTCGCACTTCTGGTGGCTCTGCGCGGTCATCCCAAGGGCCAGGCCCTGGTGCTCTACGTACTGGTCCTCACCTGGGTCGGCGACACCGCCGCCTACTATGCGGGCCGCAGCATGGGCCGTCATAAGCTGGCCCCACGCGTGAGCCCCGGCAAGACCTGGGAAGGCACGTTCGCCTCATTGCTAGCGGCGATGGTGCTGGGCTACTTCGCGATGAACTACTTTGTCCCCAACGTTCCCTTGTGGCTGAACTTGTTAACGGCGGCGCTGGTGAACGTTGCGGGCCAACTCGGTGACCTGGCCGAGTCCGCGCTCAAACGCGGGGCAGGGGTGAAAGACTCCGGTGGATTGCTGCCGGGCCATGGAGGCGCGCTCGACCGCGTGGACGCGTTGCTGTTTGCCATCCCTGTCATGTGGTACGATGTTGAAATCCTCTTGCTTCCGTATCTTTCCCGCTAAGGCATGAAGCGTCTAGCCATTCTGGGTTCCACCGGGTCTATCGGGCAGAGCTGCCTCAAGGTGGTC
>CAYPHP010000369.1:0-1827 GCA_964410045.1 uncultured Acidobacteriota bacterium
ACCAGAGCTCGCGGGATCCCGTGGAGGCCTTGGCAATCATCCAGGGACTGGCCGGCCGCCGCTACGATCCTGAGGTGGTCAGCGCGCTCAAGCGGATCTATGAATGCGGCCGCATCAAGATGCGCCGCCTGAGCGCGATCGTCTAGTCAGGCTCCCGACGAGAACGCTCAGCGCCTACCCCGAACCTGCGTTTGGCCGCACCTCTACCGTTCGTCGACGCCAATACCCGCTGCCACTCCCGCCTCTCCTGACCCGGCCGTGCGGCCCCCGCAGAAGTACGCACCCGGGTTAGTCCTAACGGGTGAAACAGCCTGGACCGGGTCAGTGAAAGAGCCTGGCACCTCTGCTTGATTGTTCCGAACTGGAACACGCCTTACGCTAGGAAACGTGCGCAAAGCTCGCGGTGTGACATCCATCACGGCCTCATTTGGGAAACAACGCAGTCTTTGCCTCGCTGTTGATCCGTGTTTCGAGGAGACCATTATGAGCTCCGAGGGAATCCGGCAGGTAAGCAGGCACCTGGCTGGGGCGCGGCGCCGGATCGCCGTCCTGGCCTTATTTGGACTGGTGATCTGGATGGTGGTGGCGCCCTCCGTGTCCGCACAGGAAAAGGGCGGCCAAGGGTTCGAGTTACAGTCCGCGACCTGGGGTGCGCGAGCCGCGGGTTCACATTCGGCCACGTGGGGCGGCCGCGCGGGCGTGGATGAGGGCGACCGTGGCGACGCCAATCCCAGAATGTCGCGCGACCTCAAGATTTCCGGCAAGGATCCGGAGATCGATGTGATCGTGCAGTTCAAGACAGACTTGCCGGCGGAAAAGAAGAACGAGAAGTACCGGAAGGACAAGGTCGAGAAGAAGGGCGCGAAGTTCAAGAAAAACCTGGAGTCGGTGGACGGGGCGCTGGTGACAGTGAACAGCGCGGCGCTCGCGGAACTGGGCGCGGACCCGGAAGTCGCCTACCTCTCACCGGACCGGGGTCTTCAGGCCAGCATGGACTACACGGCGCAGGCGGTCTATGCCAGCTACGCCTGGGACCGGAGCTGGAAGGGATACGGAATCGGCGTGGCGGTCATTGACAGCGGAATTGCTTCGCACACCGCCTTTGAAAACCGGGTGGTCTACCAGGAGAACTTCCGCGCCGGCTTCACCAGCGCTACGGACACATTCGGTCACGGCACACACGTCGCGGGCATTATCGGCAGCGACGCTTCAACGTACCGTGGAATCGCTCCCGACGCGAAGCTCGTCGTCCTGGCCGTACTCGACGGGACGGGCAGCGGCACCGACAGCCAGGTGATCGCGGCCATCGACCGCGCCATCGCCCTCAAAAGCGCCTACAACATTCGGGTCATCAACCTTTCACTGGGGCGCTACATTTGGGAGAGCTACACGATCGATCCGCTGTGCGTGGCCGTGAAGCGGGCGTGGGACGCCGGAATCGTGGTGGTGACGTCGGCCGGAAACAACGGCCGCGACTACAGCAATGGCCGGCAAGGCTACGGCACCATCGGGTCTCCTGGAAACAGCCCGCACGTGATTACCGTCGGCGCGATGCGCACGATGGGGACCGCGACGCGGAGCGACGATCAGATGGCCAGCTTCAGTTCCAAGGGTCCGACGGCCATCGACCAGATCGTCAAGCCCGACCTGGTGGCGCCGGGCAACGGCGTGATTTCCACAATGAAGTCCGGATACCTCTTCAACCTGTGGCCGGAGAACAAGGTCGGAACGTCGTACTTCCGGATGAGCGGCACCAGCATGGCCACTCCGGTGGTCAGCGGCGCCGTTGCCGACATGCTCGAGAAGACGTCCAGCCTGACGCCCGAC
>CAYPHP010000369.1:1837-4850 GCA_964410045.1 uncultured Acidobacteriota bacterium
GGTGAAGGCGCGGTTGATGAAGACCGCTTCGAAGACCTTCCCGATGAGCAGCACGTGGACCGATCCCACCACCGGCTTTGTCTACACCATCCAGTACGACATCTTCACCGTCGGCGCCGGGTACCTGGACATCAGCGCGGCGATGCAGAATACTGACCTGGCCACGAAGCCGGCCACCTCGCCGACCGCGTTCTACAACTCCACGACCGGCAAGGTCACCATTGTCCACGCCAACTCGGTGCTGTGGGGCGACTCGGTGCTGTGGGGCGAGTCGGTGGTTTGGGGTGATTCGGTTTTCGTCAGCGGAAGCTCGGTGCTGTGGGGCGACTCCGTGGTCTGGGGTAATTCCGCGCTCGTCGGCTTCGGCGTGTTGTGGGGCGACTCGGTGCTGTGGGGCGATTCCGTCCTCTGGGGCGACTCCGTCCTGTGGGGCGATGCCAAGAACTCGGCACGCAAGGGCGACAACTAATCGAGGCCGGCTGAACACAAGAGAATCACCATGAAACCTCTTCACGCAAGCCCCGGCATGAAGACCTACCTCGTCCTGGTCACCAGTGCGGGAACGGCAGCCCTGGTCACCGCGTTGGCCTTGAGGCAGTTCGGCGATCCGCTGCTCTACGGCTCCTGGCTGCTGCTCGGACTGCTGGCTTCCACCCTGAAGATCCGCATTCCGGGCCTGACCGCTACCATGTCTCCCAACTTCCTCTTTCTGGCGCTCGGTCCTCTCGCCTTCACCTACACCGAGACCGCCCTGCTGGCGGCTGCGGCCATCCCCCTCCAGTGCTCCTGGCACGCCGCCAACAAGCCCCGTATCACGCAGGTGCTGTTCAACACGGCGGCCCTGCAACTTGGCATCGCCGCGGCCTTCGCCGCTTCCTGGTTCCTGCGCCTGGGCGCGGCCGGGCGCTCTCCGGCGCTGCTGCTGTGCGTATCCTGCCTGCTGGTCTACGCGGTGAATACCGCGCTGGTCAGCGGGGTGCTGACCTTCCTGGAAGGCCGCGCCTTCGCCGAAGTTTGGCGCAACAGCCTGTTGTGGTCATTCCCGTACTACACGCTCATGTCCGCGACCGGCGGGCTGGTGGCGCTGATCGCGGCCCAGTCGAACTGGTATTGCGGGCTGCTGGCGCTGCCGGCGCTCTACCTGCTGTACTCGTTCTATAGCGAACTGGTGGAGCGCTTCCACGAACGGCACGCGACGCGCGACCTGCGCCTGGTTGCCTAACTTTGCTCCTCCCTCCGGCGCCGCCTGCGGGCGGCGCCGTTTTCTTTCTTCGACGGCGCCATCCTGCTTCTTGCTTCGCTTTGCGGCGGCCACGAAACTTCAGGCGACTCGCTCGGCTTCCTCCCTGGCGATTTCCACCCACCGGCCGAGGCGCCACAACTGACCCTGGACCGTGTGGGTGTCCTTCATGATCAGCTCCAGCGGTTGCCCGCGCGCGGCGGCCAAGGTGCGGCGCAGGTCGGCACGGATGTTCGCTTCGTTGAACTCCACGCAAACCGGCACGGGATCGGACTTCCGGCAATAGACGTACTTGCCCGCCAGCCTCTCGGCCAGCGCCTCCTGGTTGGCTTTGGGGGCCACCGAAACGCGCCGCAACCGCGGCACCGACTTCAGCACCAGATCGATGCGCTGCTCCAGCGGCTCGCAACAGCCGTAGTAGTTCAAACCGAATTTCTCGAGCAGGGGGATCTGGTAGGGAAGAATGAACTCGCCAAACATCTGCGGAGACACCCCGACCGTCTCCTGCGATTCAGCGAAGCCCCAAGAATCGCTGAGGCGGACTGTGTCCTCCCGCGGATGCAGTTCTTGACAGTACGCGAGGCCGCCCGATCCGCATTCATTGGGGCCGTTGTTGGGGGTGAGCAGGCCTTCGCGCTCGAACCACCCGATGAAGTTCAGCATCTCATCCCGCAGGAACGCCATCAGGCGGTGCAGCCCGTCCGGGTTGTCGTACATCAGGAGCATCAACTCTTCCAGGCCCACCAGCTTCACGGCTTCCCATGAAAGGCCGGCCGTCCACCAGGGTTGATCGCGGAGGCGCGCCGGCAGAATGTCGCCGAACAGGTCGCCGGCCCGCGCCAGGTCGTTCTGCGTCGCGGCGCGATCCACGCGCAGAGGCCGGAAATGCAGCTTCTCCAGGTCGCGCTCAAGGTCTTTCACCGGGGGATCCCAGACGTAGCTGCCCCGGTTGTCGCCGTAGGTGTAGGGCACCTCGAAGCCGTAGTCGCCGATACTGACGCGCCACGGGAGATCGAAAAATGGCTCGATCACGGCATCGTCGCGGATCTGTTCGGCCTGGAAGATTCTCATCCGCAGCGCCCGCTCCCAGTCGCGCAACTGGGAGTCCTGACAGGTCAACGCGCTGTCCGGCACCAGTTCCTCCCAGGATCCTTCCGGTTCCACGAGGATCAGCGGCCGGGTTTGTTCCAGCGCGTTGTGCTTCGCCCACAGTTCTCGCCGCTCGCTCATCACCGGCTGATGACCGATCTCCTGGACCCGGCGGGCCAGCGCGCGCAGAAGCTCGCGATCGGTCATTACGGGATGGCCTCCGGAAGCACCGCGCGCATGGCCCGGATGTGCTCGGGCGTCGTTCCACAGCAGCCGCCGATGACCACCGCGCCCAGCGCCGCCGCTCGCGCTGCAAACGCGGCCATCGCCGCGGATGTCTCATTGTAGGCCACGCTACCGTCCAGAAGCTCGGGCAGACCGGCGTTCGGCTTGCCGAGCAAACGAGCCTGGGGACGAACTTGCTTCATCTCGGCGAGAACCCTCTCGATCACTTCGGGGCCAACGCTGCAATTGGCGCCGGTGACTGCCGCGCCGGCGTCGCTGAGTTGCGCGACGGCGTCGGCCGGCGTGACGCCCATCATGGTGCGGCCGCCCTGGTCAAAGGCCATACTGGCCAAGACCGGGACGTCCGCGTTTTCGCGGGCCGCCGCCACCGCCAGCAGCGCTTCGGCCAGATCGGTGAACGTCTCGCACGCCAGGCCGTCCACGCCAGCCTCGGCCAGC
>CAYPHP010000370.1:0-4847 GCA_964410045.1 uncultured Acidobacteriota bacterium
TGCCGCGCGGTTTATGCGGCCCGTTACGGGCTGAAGACTTCTACGACGTTGTATACACGATTCGGCGACTGGGTGGCGTATCTGGCTGTAGCTTGGTCTTGCGCCGCCGTCGTCATGAGCATGAGGAAGAAGCCATGATCGAAGAACTCCAACGCGATTTCGACAAACTGAAGACCAAGGTTTCAGAAGTGCGGAGTTTTCTTTGACATTCCTGCCCGGCAGCGCGAACTCGAGGTAATCGAGGGCAAGATCGCGCAGCCTGATTTCTGGAACGATCCTCAGCAGTCTCAAACCATCATGAAGGCGCGCAAGCGTCTGGAAGAGCTTCTGGCCACCAACCAGGACCTGGACCGCCGTGTGTCCGATCTCGAAACCTTGTTCGAACTCGGCAAGGAAGGCGAAGACGTCTCGGCGGACATCCGCAAGGAACTGGGCGCGCTCGACGAAGAACTGCGCCGCGAGGAGGTCCGCGCCCTGCTGGGCGGCGAGCATGACGCCCGCAACGCCATCGTCACTATCCATCCCGGCGCGGGAGGCACGGAATCCCAGGACTGGGCCGAGATGCTGATGCGCATGTATCTGAAGTGGGCCGAACGCCAGGGCTTTACCTGCATCGAGTACGACCGCCAGCCCGGAGAGGAGGCGGGCATCAAGTCGGTGACCTTCAGCGTGCAGGGCGACTACGCTTACGGCCTGCTGCAATCGGAAATCGGTGTCCATCGCCTAGTGCGGATCTCTCCATTCGACCAGGCCAAGCGCCGTCATACTTCCTTCGCCTCGGCCTTCGTATCACCCGAGATCGACGAGGCCATCGAGATCAACATTCGTCCTGAGGACCTGCGAATCGACACCTTCCGCGCCGGAGGTCCCGGCGGCCAGCACGTCAACATGACAGACTCGGCGGTGCGCATCACTCACTTGCCCACAGGCACCGTCACCCAGTGCCAGGCCCAGCGATCCCAGCACAAGAACAAAGACGTGGCCATGAAGATGCTTCGCTCGAAACTCTTCGAGCTGGAACTGGAGAAGAAGCGCGCCGAGGCCCGCAAGCTCGAGGACAGCAAGCTGGACATCGAATTCGGCAGCCAGATCCGCTCCTACGTCCTGCATCCGTATCAACTGGTGAAGGACACCCGCACAAAGTTCGAATCCGGCGACGTGAACAGAATCCTGGACGGCTACCTGGATCCGTTCATCCGCAGCTTCCTGGTGGCCAGGCGCAAGGACGGCGGGACAGCTTAGCCAAACTAGAAAAACGGGTGTAGACTTCCGGTAAGGAGGAACCTGCAATGTCCTCTGGACCCCAGGTCTTCGGATTCGCCTTCATTTGGTTCACGGTCGTTCTGGCCGGTCAAACTACTCCCAAGACGGAAGAACTTTACGGACGGCTCAGTGCGGCCTTCGAGCCCTCGGGCGACGGTTTCGTCTCGCGGGCTCCGGGAGCGTTGCTCCAGGTAAGCGGAACCATGGCCGAACTGTACTCGCCTGCCGGCGCCGTCCGCATGAGGTTAGACGGCGCCACCGGCTCAACTCGTGGCGAGGGGCTCGACCGCCTGCCTGGCTCCAACAACTATTACGCCGGGAAGGACCCGTCCCAGTGGCGCGTGAATGTGCCCACATTCGCTCGCGTCCGCTACGCCGGTGTCTACCCGGGTATCGACGTGGTCTACCACGGCAGCCGGCGGCGCCTGGAGTACGACTTCCACGTTGCGCCGGGAGCGGACCCGGCGGCTATCCGGCTGGTTTTCGACCGGGTGCGAAGCCTTGATCTCGCGCATGGGATTCTCGTCTTGCGCGCGCCGGGAGGAGAGGTCCGCCATTTGGCTCCGCTGGTCTACCAGGAACGGGACGGCGTGCGCAGCGTGGTGGACTGCCGTTACAAACGGCTCGGCCGCCGAACCGTAGGCTTTGTCCTCGGACCATACGACCGCTCCCGTCCCCTGGTGATCGATCCGGTCTTGAGTTATTCGACGTACCTGGGCGGCAGCAGTGGAGACTTGGCCAATGCCGTCACCGTGGACGCCACCGGCGCGGTCTACGTTACTGGCGCCACGCAGTCCACGAATTTCCCCACCAGCGCTGGCGCTCAGCAGACCACCAACCGCGGCAGTTACGACGTCTTCGTCGCCAAAGTGAATCCTGCGGGCAGCGCCCTGGTCTTCTCCACGTACTTGGGCGGGAGCAGCTCGGATTCCGGAAACGCAATCGCGTTGGACGCCTCAGGGAACATCTACATCACCGGACGCACTGAGTCCATGCAGTTTCCCACCACGGCGGGGTCTTACAAGACCACCTTTTCCGGGATCGCGGACGCCTTTGTCGCCAAGCTTAGTGCTTCGGGAGCTCTGGTCTATTCCACGTACCTGGGAGGCACCAGCGTAGATCAAGCCTACGCCATCGCCGTGGACAGCACTGGCAGTACGTTTGTCACCGGCTCGACGGGGTCCTCGGCGTTTCCGACCACTGCAGGAGCGCTGCGGACCACCTTTGGTGGAGGCGTCGACGGTTTCGTGACCAAGCTCAATCCTACCGGATCGGCGCTGACCTATTCCACATACCTCGGGGGCAGCAGCGACGACGTGGGCGCGGGAATAGCCGTCGACTCTTCGGGCAATGCTTTCGTTGCCGGGCACACCTATTCCTCCAACTTTCCGGTGACTAGCGGTGCCGTGCAGACAACGTCCGCTGGAGTGTCGGATGCGTTCATCGTCAAGCTGAACCCTGCGGGCACTAGTCTGGTCTACGGCACTTATTTGGGAGGAATCTCCGTGGATCGGGCTACCGCGTTGGCCCTCGATGCGTCCGGAAACGCATCTGTGGCCGGATCGACAACGTCAAGTGCATTCCCAACGACCGCCGGAGCTTTTCAGACCGCCTCGAAAGGTGGATACGACGCCTTTGTCGCCAAGCTGAATCCTGCGGGCTCGGCGCTCGTGTATTCCACGTACGTGGGCGGGACCGCCCGGGACGAGGCCTTTGCGATTGCCGTTGACCCGGCCGGTCAAGCCTATGTCGCTGGAGACACCACTTCCACGGATTTCCCGGTGGCCATTGGTATCCAGAAGACCCGCAGCGGCAACGTGGATGCGTTCTTTGCCCGGATCAATGAAACAGGCACGGCTCTGGTTTACTCCACTTATCTCGGCGGGAGCTCCGGATCAACCGAGAAGGCCAATGGCATCGCCGTCGACCGCTCTGGCTTGGTTTACCTGGTCGGCGAGACCGCCGCCTCGGATTTTCCGCGGTCCAATGCGCTCCAGGGGACCTATGGCGGCGGCTCGGGGGACGCCTTCATCTCCAAGATCGATTTTGTCATCCAGCCACGCCTCTCGACCGGCGGCGTGGTGCATGCCGCCAGTTTCCTCGGCGGGGCGGTGGCGCCAGGGGAGATTGTCTCGATTTTTGGAACGGATATCGGGCCATTCCCCGGCATCGGCGCGGGTCTGGACGCTTCGGGTTGCCTGAGCAAGACGGTGGGGGAGACGCGAGTCCTCTTCGACGGTGTCGCGGCGCCCCTGTTCTACGTGAGCAATGACCAAGTCAACGTGCAGGTGCCCTTTTCGGTGGCCGGCAAAAGCAGCTCTCAGGTTCAGGTGAAATACAAGGACCTGAGCTCCAACACACTGAGCGTTCCAGTAGCAGCCAGCGCCCCGGGACTGTTCGCCCTAGCCGCAGGAAAGGGGCCGGGAGTTGTGCTGCGGGAGGATCTGAGTCTGAATTCCGCATCCAATCCTTCGCCTCCAGGAACGGTGGTAACGTTCTACGCCACCGGAGAAGGGCAGACCGATCCTCCGGGCGTTGACGGCGCGCTGGCTGGTGATCCCTATCCGAGACCGGTCCTGCCGGTAACGATGACCATCGGTGGCCAACCGGCGGAACTCCTGTACGCGGGGGCAGCGCCCGGGTTCGCCGGCTTGATGCAGATCAACGCCCGAGTTCCCGCAGGACTGGCGGCCAGCGCCACGTCAGAGGTGGTCCTAAGCGTCGGCGGGGGGACCAGCCAGCCCGGACTCACCATGGCCGTGGGTCTGCCCATCGTCATCTCCAACCTGCGGGCCGGCCCGTCCACAAACGCCGGCTCGGGCGCTAATCTGCCGATCACCGTTGACTTCAGCGATCCCAGCGCCTCGCTTTCCTCGGGGACGGTCACGGTGAAGATGAACGTGGCCGACGGCTCCATTACCGGCCAGATCACCACCAACGCCACATCCGGGGTCACTCCCGGACAAACCACCGGCACCCTGACCGTGAGACTGTATTTTCCGTTCACTAACTTTGTCCGTGGACGCATCGTGCCGATCACGATTTCTTTCAAGGGTTCAGGAGGCCTGGAGAGCAACCCATTGACCGGAACGTTCGAAACCCAGTAGTGTGGGAACCACAGATGAACACGGATAGACACGGATCTGCGGCATAAGCATGAGTTTCGGAGTGTTCCTGATTTTCGGGATAGTGTTGGCTGTAGTTGGTCTTCAGTCTCTTCATCGGATCCGGCGGTGGCTTGAGCAACGGAAGGCACGAGCTTGGCCTGCCATTGAAGGGAACATCGGTGCTGTAAGGGTGGTCTTGGAGGAGCGATCGTTCCTACATTTCCAGAGTGACCCGTCGCACACGGCGGAGATTGCCTATGATTATTCCGTTCAAGGAGAGAAGTGGTGGGGGGGCTACACCAAAGGCTGTTACTCGGAGGAGGAAGCGCAGGAGTTCATCCGTGATCTAAAAGGCAAGGTACTGACCGTCCACTACGACCCGTCGGACCCAGAGAGTTCGGCGGTGCTGGATGAGACTGTCGAGAGCCTACAGCGACTGAGGTCTGTACCTGGCACCAACGTCGGAAAGGTCGCTGG
>CAYPHP010000371.1:0-4841 GCA_964410045.1 uncultured Acidobacteriota bacterium
TACATGAATCAGGACGGCGGCCATCCGTTCGCCATGGCCCCGGAAGCCTACCAGCAGCTTTCGCGCCTCGACCGCCACCAAGCCGCGCTGCAACGGACCCTGGATCGGGCCATGAAAGAGCTGCAAGAGCTGCAGGCCGAAGAATTACAAAACGAACCCACCGGCGTGGAAATCGAATCAGATCAACTAGTTAATGCGCTATCTCCGACCATTCCTTCTCGTAGTACCGTACCAGCACCTGATCGTTTAGCCGGTTGACCTCGGCGGCCACCGGCAGCATGTCCTGCGGAAAGTGGAACAGCGCCGGTACGTTGGCCGCGGAGAGGAAGCGCAGACCCGGTGGAAGCGCGGCGGGAGGCTGATAAGGCTCCCAGCTCGCCAGCACGAAGCCCCACTCGCCGAACGACGGCACATACACATGGTACGGGTGTGTCCGCATGCCGGTCTGCTTCACCGTCTCGACGATGCACCAATAGGATTGGCGGGCAAACAGCGGCGACGTGCTCTGGATCACCACCATCCCCTGGCGGCTGACGTGCCGCGCCAGCAGCCGGTAGAACGCCGTGGTGTAGAGCTTGCCCAGGGAATAGTTGGTGGGATCGGGAAAATCCACCACCACGAAATCGAACATCTCGGTGTTCTGTTCCAGCCAGGGGAAGGCGTCGGTGTTGATCACCCGCACCTTGGGCGACTTGAGCGAGCCGCCGTTCAACTGCACCAGGAACGGATGCGACGAAAACAGGCGGGTCATCTCCGGGTCCAGGTCCACCAGGGTGATGCGCTCGAGGTGCGGGTACTTGAGCAGCTCGCGGACGGCCAAGCCGTCGCCGCCGCCGAGCACCAGCGCCTGCCGCGCCACGGGCACGGCGGCCAATCCCGGATGCACCAGGGCCTCGTGGTAGCGATACTCGTCGCGGGAGCTGAATTGCAGATGCGAGCTGAGAAACAGGCGGACGTCGTCCTTCCATCGCGTGAGCACGATGCGCTGGTAGGGCGTGTTGCGGGAGAAGATCACCTCGTCGGCGTAGAGGTTGCTGTCGGCGGCGGCCGTCACCCGGTCGGCGGCGGCCATCCCGCCGCCCAGCGCGGCCAGTACTGCCAGCGATCCGGCGCGCAGCATCCCGGGGGAGCCGAGCTGCTCCTTGAACAGATACGTCGACCACAACGCCACCGCCGCGTTGATGATCCCGAACAGCAGCGCCCCGCGCACCAGACCCAGCTTGGGCACCAGCAGGATGGGGAACAACAGCGAGGCGCCCAGCGCGCCCAGGTAATCGAAGGTCAGCACGTGGGCCACCACGTCCTTGAACTGGAAACGGTCGCGGAGGATGCGCATCAGCAGGGGAATCTCCAGGCCCACCAGCATGCCGATGATCAGCACCAGCACGTAGAGGATCAGCCGGAAGCCCTGGGTGTAGGCAAAGGCTAGAAAGAGCAGCGCCGACGAAAAACCTCCCAGCAATCCCACCATCAACTCGATGGCGATGAAACGCGCCACCAGCCCGCGGTCAATGAAGCGGGAGAGGAAACTGCCGATGCCCATGGAGAACAGGTAGGCGCCGATGACCGTGGAAAATTGCAGGACGCTGTCGCCCAGCAGGTAGCTGGCCAGCGTCCCGGCGATCAACTCATAGATCAGCCCGCAGGCGGCGATCAGGAAGACCGAGAGGAAGAGGACGACAGCCAAGGACTAGTGAACCGCGGCGGCGATGATGATGCACATGCCCAGCGACATGGCGCCGACCAGAATGGCCAGGGCCACGTTCTTGCCCTCCACAATCTCCTTCCAAAGCTCGTAAGGCGTGATCTTGTCGACGATGGCGAACGCCCCCAGAAATACGGCGATGCCCAGGATCGAGTAGACCAGCGCGTTCAGGATGTAGCCGGGGTGGAAATCAGTCATAGGTTACTTTCCTCCGGAATAGCGGTGGATGCCGCCGTAGGTGGAGCGGTAGACGCCAGGATTGTCGCGCACCGAGCGCGGCACGTTCTTCACTTCGTTCACCGATTGCAGGCTCCAGCCGCGGTACTGAGCCGTGCCGACCAGGCCCAGGAGCAGGAGGCCGTAGGGCAGGAAGAAGGGATGCTTCATTGGGAACCTCCCGGAAAGGCAAAAGTCAAAAGGCAAAAGTCAAAAGGCAAAAATGGACGGAAGCGGAATCCGGGCCTGATCAGATCCGGATGCTCACTTCCTGGACCTTTTGCCTTTTGCTTTTTGCTTTTTGCCTTTTGCCTTTTTCCGTTCATCTTACTCGTCATCCGAACTGGTAGCATAGTCGCTCTCCTGCCACCGCTTGCCTTCGAAGTACATCGACCGCCAGAGCATGAAGATCGGCGGCAGGGTCAGGAATATCGCCGCGATCCAGTAGAACCCGTTGACCGGAACGTCGCGGCGGACAATCAGAGTGTACTCCATGACTCCGCTGCCTTCCGGCATCTCCGGCTCCACGCGCAAGTAATAGCGGCCCGCCGGCACCGAAGGGATCACCGCCTCGTCGTTGGCACTGCCCTCGCTGCCTTCGGAATCGCGATAGAAGCTTACTTCGCGCCCGAAATCGAAGGCTTGTCCGGTGTCTTCGTTGATTAAGGCGTAGTTGAACCAGGCCCAGTTGTTGTCAAGGTTGGTGCGGACCTCGATCATTACGTCGGAGACGCGGCCCTTCAGTTCGAAGACGTCGGTGACATAGGAGGGCTCGCCTTGCCCGCGAATGAAACGGTACTGCTTGGAGAACACCTTGTCGTTGGCGGTGAAGACGCCGAAGAAGATCGCTACGGCCAGCAGCGCGGCCATCAGCATGGCCCAGGTCCGCCACATGGAGCCGACCCGGCCGGTGTAAGGCGAAGGCTGGTTGGCGAAGATCCCGGAGGCGGAGGGCGGAGCGCCCTTCATCTTGAAGGCCGTCCAGATTTCCGTACCTGGCGTGTACTCGCCCAGCGACCAGGTGATCTCGCCGCCGCCGGCTTCCGCCGACAGGATAAAAGGCGGCGCTACGTAGTCGCGCGCGTCCACCGTATCGCCGCCGCGGACCTGCCAGGGAAACTCGCCCAGGACGAACGTGGTCTTGGCGCGCGCGGTCTGGAAATGCTTGTACGTCTGCCCGCCCAGCTTCACGGCCGGCTTTCCGCCGGAGACGGTCTCCTGCGGCATCGCGCGCACCGTGCGCACCTTGTTCCAGTGCCCTCCGTACTCGGTGATGTACCGGAAGCCCTGGTAGGGATTGAAGAGCAGGTACTCGTGCCAACTGTAGTTGACGCCTTCGACGGTGATCGTCCGCACCTGGAATCCGATCACTTCGAAGGCGATGCCGTCCAGCTTGCCGCGCGTGCCCAGCGGTATCTTGGGCTTGATCTGGGTCTTGGCGTCAAAGCGCGAAACGACCTGGAAGTTCGGGTCCTTGGCGTCGAGCACTGCGCCGCAGTGGCCGCAGACGATGGTCAGGCTGTGTCCGGCGGCGCGGATCTCCAGTCCCGCGCCACACCCGGTGCAGTTCAGCGCGCGGCTGAGAGCAACGGGTCCGGCTGGTCCGCGTTCAGGCATCGTCTACCAATTCTCGAACCGGCGTACGTTCTTGAGTTGCAACTCGGGAAAGTCCACCGAATGCCCGATAAACAACAGCGGGGTCTCCTCGCTGTAGTCGATGGTGGCGAAGCGCGCATCAGCGGTGCGCAGATCGGCGAACCGCACCATGGTCTTATCCCAATACTGAAACGGCAGTTCGCCCTCCACGCCCACGTAGCCGGCTTCCGTGATCGTGGTGACGGTGTAGAACGCGCCGAACCAATTGAAGCCGTGGCCTACGTCGAGATTCTTGGCTTGCGGCAGCGGATCGGGCGGCTTCCGCAGGAACGACACCGCGTACTCAAGCTGAGCGTCGGCCAGCCATCCGCTGGCCCCGTCGTTGAACATCAGGTGCCACTCGTTCCAAGTGCCGCGCGCGTATTCGTAGATGATGCGTCCGATCACCACGAAGCTCTTCTTCTGAAAGATCCCCTCGGTGCCAATCTGGATGGGCGAAAAGTCCGGCGGCAGGTCGCCGACCACGCCGACCTTTTCCAGGTCCACGTCGTGACGCACCAGGATGGTCTTGCAGAACGGGCAGGTGGTTTGGACGGCGCTGGACCACAGAAACTCGATGGGCGCGCCGCAATTGGGACAGTTCGCGGTGCGTTTGCTCATTGCGGGCGGCTCTCCTGATAAGGACGGTCGAGCCTCCGCACCTGAACTGATTGCGCGTTGAACTGGGCCCGAAGCTGGCCGTCGAAATCCCACTCCGGCCGGGGCCGGCAACAGAACACGTTGAGACACAGCGCGCCGTATTCCGGAAAGGTATGGCAGGCCAGGTGCGATTCCCGCAGCAGGCACAGGCCGGTGATCCCGCCGGTGCCGGGAAACTGATGCCAGGACGCATCGCGCAGCGGATGCAGCGTGAGCGACTCGATCAGTTGGTCAAAGAGCGCACGCAGGCGCGCGGGATCGGCGAGCGCCGCGCCGTCACACCCGTGCGCTTCGACGATCCACTCACACCCGGCTTCGTGATCCATCGTTGATGGCGTTATTGCTGAGCCCCGCCACACTCCGAACAGAACTTGGCCTTCTTGGGAATGGGTTTCCCGCATTCCACGCAGAACTTGGTTTCCCCTGTGGGCGGCGCGGCAGCGGCACCGCTGCCGGGCACAGCAGCGACCGGAGCGGCAGCGGCTGGGGTTCCGCCTCCAGCCGGCGGAGTCACTGCCTGCATCATCGACTGGGCCATGACCACGCCCGCGCCCAGACCCACGCCGATCCCCGCCACGCCGCCGCCTTCGTTGGCCGCGGCGATGGGCATCGATTGGGCCACCTG
>CAYPHP010000372.1:0-4836 GCA_964410045.1 uncultured Acidobacteriota bacterium
ACTCGACGCCTTCCAGCTTGGCGGAGATCATGCGGTTGACGGCGTTACCTCCGCCGCCACCCACGCCCACTACCTTGATCTTGGCGCCGCGCGTCGGCTCGTCCGAGTAACGGAACCGGATGTCGCTGTCACTCTCGTGGGAACTCAATGGCCGCCTCCCTTCAGGATGGTCTTCAATCGTTTCACCAGCGACGGCTCGCGGTCCTGGCGCATCTGGCGCAACCGTTGGGCATAGTACAACAAGCCCATCAGGGTGGTGCAGGCCGGTTCGCGCAAAGACTCCGGTGCGCCATCCAGCTCAGGAGCCAAGCCGATGCGCGCGCTCATTCCCAGAGTCTGCTCGGCCAGATCACACAGCCCAGACAAGCGGCTGGCCCCCCCGGTGAAAATGATGCCCGCACCCATCTGGTGCTCCACCCCCAGGCGGCGCAGCTCCTGCTGGATCAGCTCCAACAGTTCCTGGGCCCGCGGCTGCAGGATCATGGCCAGCTCCACTTGGGCAACATGACGGGACGAACGATCGCCGACACGGGGCACTTCCACAAAGATCAGTTCGCCGGCCTGCTCCATGGTAGCCACGCCGAAGCCGCGTTTGATGCGCTCAGCTTCCGGGATGGGCGTTCGCAGACCTACGGCAATGTCGTTGGTGAAGTGGTCGCCGGCCACCGGCAGGCTGAAGGAGTGGTAGAGGAATCCATGCTGGAAAACGGTCACGTCGGTGGAGCCGGCCCCGATGTCCACCAGGACGGCGCCCAATTCCCGGTCGTCGCTGCCCACGGTGGCTTCCGCCGCGGCCAGCCCCTCGTACACCAACTCCTCCACTTCGATGCCGGCGCGGTTAGCGGCCATGATCACGTTGTTCTGAGCCGCCGCAGCAGCCGTGATCACGTGCACATTCACTTCCAGCCGCGAGCCCACCATGCCCACGGGATCGCGAATTCCTTCCAGCGAGTCCAGCAGGTATTCTTGCGGGACCACGTGCAGAATGGCGCGGTCCGGAGGAAGCAGAAGCTTGCGGGCCTCGTCGACTGCGCGGCGCAGGTCGTCCTTCTCGATCTGGCGCTGTCGCGAGGAGATGGTAATGCCGCCGCGGCTGCTCAAGCCCTTGGTCTGGCCCGAGCCGATCCCGACCACGGCGCGCTCGATGGGTAACCCGGAGGACTTTTCAGCCTCCTCCATGGCCTTGTGGATTGACGTGGAAACGGCATCCAGGTTGATGATGCCGCCCTTCTTCCAACCCTTGGACTCCGCGCAACCCCACCCGCGGAACCGCAGCTTGCCGGCTTCCTCTTCGTCCGCCACCAGCACGCAGGTCTTCGCGCTGCCCGCGTCCAAAGCCACGATGTGATTTTGCTTGTTACCCAATGTCTATCAGTATAAATGCAGAACTCAGCGAGTGTCGGGATTCACCACGACTTGGCGTTCGTAACGCAGGTCCACCGAGCGGATCTTGGGGAAGGTGCGCTGCCATTCCTGGATGTGCCCAAGGTATGTCTTGTAGCGTTCCAGGAAACGCTCGTTGCCCAGATGCAGAAGGATTGCGGTGTCGGTGACCAGTACGCGGGCATCTTCCGGGTCGCTCACGTCCACTTCGGAAAGGTCCTGGGAATAGCGCGTCCCTTCGCTGTCCAGTTGCTGGAGAACCAATCCGAAAAGCGCCATCCGCCGGCGCCGGTCTTCGGGAGCCACCGCGCCTGCGACACCGCTGACCACCGGAAAGCTGAACTCGGCCTGCGACGGGCGGTCCAGGATCTGACCGCTGGCATCCACCAAACTCACGCCCGAGGCGGTGCGCACGAAGGCCACCGGGACGCGTTCCACAATCACCACGCGGATGCGATCAGGCCACAGGCGCGCCACGTTGGCGCGTTCCACCCAGGGAATCTGCTCGATCTGGGCGCGGCGTTCCGAGAGGGACACGGAAAAGACGCTCTCGTTCAGATCCGTGGAGAAGCGCTCCAGCACCTGGGCCCGCGTCACGTAACGGCTGCCCTGCACATCCACGTTCTCCGGACGCAGCAGGAAACGCTGCGCGTGCAGGCCGTAGAGCGCCACCTGCCAGGTCAACACCGCGGCCACCGCGAAGCACAGCGCGACCAAGCCGGGCAGCTTCAGCCGCTCCAGGGTCTTGCGGTTCATTCCGCCGCGACGGACGTCCACCCGCCTCTGACGCCGCAAATATTGCGGCGTCTCTTCCGCGTCCAGGTCCATTCCGGCTTCCAGCCGTTCGTCTTCCATAGGAACACCCTTCTTTAGCCCGCCGCGGGTCGCGGCCGGGCAGAAAGCTCCCGCAACATTTTCTCACAGATTTGATTTATATGTCCGGCGCCGAGCGCCAAAACCAGGTCACCAGGTTGAGCCATGGCCGTGACCCCGGAGACGGCTTCGTCGAAGCCGGCGGCGTAATGTACGTCTTCAGACCCGGCCCGCCGGATCTCCTCGACGAGTGCAGGAGCAGTGACGCCTTCGATCGGCGGTTCCCCGGCCGGATAGACATCCACCAGCCACAGCGCATCGCACCCCGCGAAGCATACGGTGAACTCGTCCCACAGCAGCTTGGTCCGGCTGTAGCGATGCGGCTGGAAAACCACCAGCAGACGTCCATTGGTTCCCGCCAGCGCGTCGCGTGCGGCCGCCAGCGTGGCGCGGACCTCCGTGGGATGATGCCCGTAGTCGTCGACCACGGTAACTCCGCCGACGTGACCATGTACCTGAAAGCGGCGGTCCACGCCGCCAAAGCCGTTGAGCGCCTCCCGAATGTGGTCCGGCTTGACGCCCAACTCCAGCCCGACGCACACCGCGGCCATGGCGTTCCAGACGTTGTGGCGGCCGGGCACGCGCAACGTGAATTCGCCGAGCGGCCGGCGCTGGAAGGCGAGTGCGAAGCGGCTGCCATAACCTTCCGCTTTCACGTTCAGCGCCAGCAGGTCGGCGTCAGCCGATGACCCGTAGCGAATCACCCGCCGTGTGATCCGCGGAAGAATCGCCTGGATGTTCGGCTCGTCGACGGCCACCATTACCGCGCCGTAGAACGCCACCTTGTTGGCGAACTCCACGTAGGCGTGCTGAATTTCTTCGAGGTCACGGTAGCAGTCCAGATGCTCGCGATCGATCGTGGTGATCACCGCCAGGATCGGAGCAAGCTTCAAAAATGACCGGTCGCTCTCGTCGGACTCCACCACCATGAAGTCGCCGCGGCCCAGGCGGGCGTTGCTGCCCATGGCGTCCACGCGGCCTCCGACGACTACGGTCGGGTCCAGGCCGGCGTGGGAGAGCACGGCAGCAATCATCGACGTGGTGGTGGTCTTCCCGTGAGAGCCGGCCACGGCGATCCCGTACTTCAGGCGCATCAGCTCGGCCAGCATTTCTCCACGGGGAATCACCGGGATCAACAGGCGGTGGGCCTCGCGCAGCTCAGGATTGGAGGCGGGAATCGCCGAGCTGGTAACTACGGCGTCGGCGCCGGCGACATTGCCGGCCTGATGGCCTTCGAAGACCTGCGCGCCCAGGCTGCGCAAACGATGCGCCGCCGCCGACAGCTTCAAGTCCGATCCGCTGACCTGATAGCCCAGGTTCAAGAGCACCTCGGCAATGCCGCTCATGCCGATGCCGCCGATGCCGATGAAGTGAACGTGTTTGGCCTTAAAGAACATAGTCCACAGATTAGGCAGATACCGCAGATTCGATTGCCGCGGCGATTCGTTGCGTGGCGTCCGGCACCGCGAACTTCCGGACCTTGGCTTCCAAGGCCGCCAGCGCGGGAAGCATGGCATCGATTTCACGCACTAGCCTCGGACCATCGAATTCCTGATCGCGCACCACGCGAGCCGCCCCGGCACGCTCGCGGGCCATGGCGTTGTGCCACTGGTGGTCATCGCTGGCATAGGGAAACGGGACGAGCAGCGCCGCCTTGCCCGCAGCGGCCAGCTCCGCCAGCGTCGACGCTCCGGCGCGGCAAACCACCAAGTCGGCGCAGCTCATCGCTTCCGGCATGTTCCGCAGAAACGGGGTTACCTGGCCGTCGATGGCGTGTTCCGCGAAGGCCTGCTTCACCGCCTCAAACTCCTTCTCTCCCGTCTGGTGGATTACGCGCAGGTCGCGACGCGCGGCCAGCGCGGGCAGAGCCTCGCGCACCGTCCGGTTCAGCCGCGCCGATCCCATGCTGCCTCCGGTGATCAGGACGGTGTAGGGCGGCCGGTGTTCCTTCCCGGGCACGTTGAAGAACTCCGCGGCCACCGGCATGCCGGCAACTTCTGCACGTCCCGCAGGGAAGAAACTCAGAGCGGCTTCTTCAGCCACCAGCGCCCGGGCGACCAGCGGCGCAAGACGCCGGTTGGTGAAACCGGGCACGGCGTTGGCTTCATGAACCACAATCGGAATGCGCTTCATGGCAGCTACGAGCAGCACGGGGCCGGAAACGTAGGCGCCCAGGCCGAATACGACGTCCGGCACAAACCGGTCCAGGATACGCATGGCACGCCAGCACGCGGCGGGAAGTTGCGCCAGCGTGTTCAGCGTCTTGAGAAATCCCACTCGCATCAATCCACCGACTTCGATCGTCTCCAGCGGGAATCCGCGCTCCGGGACCAGCCGGGATTCGAGCCCCTTGGCCGTGCCGACGAAGAGGATCTCCGCGCCACGACTCTGGAGTTCGCGCGCGACTTCCATCGCGGGGATCACGTGACCGCCGGTGCCGCCGGCAGCGATCACTACGCGCCTGGCCTTAGTCCGCATGCTGGGAGACATTCAGCAGCATCCCTACCGCGATCAAATTGAAGAGCAGTGAGCTGCCGCCCGACGATATGAACGGCAGCGGTATGCCCTTGGTCGGCAACA
>CAYPHP010000373.1:0-4826 GCA_964410045.1 uncultured Acidobacteriota bacterium
GAGCCCCTTGCCGGTGCGGGCGGCGCGAGCCATGGCGCTGTCGAAGGCCAGCCCGGACGGGCTATTCAATCCTGCCGAACGCGCCTGTCCGTTGTCTCCGGAAAAAGTCGGCAGACCGTTGCCGGCCACTGTGGTGATGATTCCGGTGGCCTTGTCCACGCGGCGGACGCGATGCTGGCTGCTGTCGGCGATGTACAGATTGCCGAATCCGTCGGTGCGAATCGTGCTGGGAGTCGCCAATCCGGCATTCTGGGCCAACTCCCCGTCCAAGGCTGACCCGCCCGCGAAAGGCCGGATCACACCGCCGGCGATCTGCTGCACGGTGTGGGTGATGCTGTCGGAGAAGTATTGGTTTCCCGATCCGTCCAGGCCGATGCCGGCCGGCACCGCATTGAACGCCCTGACGATGGACATGGTGCCCGATCCGTCCACCCGCCAGATCACGCCGATGGCCTGGCTCCCGCTGGCGTCCAGGATGTAGATGCCGTCAGCGCCAGCGATGACGTCCTGGGGATTCAACAAACGCATCCGCGTGGCCGGGGCCGGCGCCGGATTGTTGACGTTGACGTTCGGGCAATCCGCGGTCACCGGGCCGGTTCCACATCCAGCGAAGGTGCTGATTGCCCCATCCGCGGCAATTCGGCGAATCCTGCCATTCGTGGAGTCGGCTACGTACAGGTTTCCGGCGCTGTCCAGGGCCAGCCCGAGCGGCTGGTTGATCTGGGCGACGTTCGCCGGGCCGCCGTCACCACTGAATCCCGCCGCGCCGGTTCCGGCGACCAGAGTCAAGTTCCCGCCGGAGATCCGCATGATGCGGTTCGCCGAGTAGTCGGCGACGAATACGTTGTTGCCGGGGCCGTCCGCGGCTACGCCGTAGAGCGTCACGAAGCCTGAGGAGAGCGCCGGACCTCCCGCGCCGGGATCGCCTACCGTGCCGTTGCCGGCAATGGTGGTGACCGTGCCGCTGGTGTCAATCCTGCGCACCCGCCGTCCAAGCAACTCTGTGACGTAGGCGTTTCCTGCGGCGTCTACGCGGATGGCCGTGGGGAAGTTGAATTGGGCCTGGGCAGCCGCGCCATCCACACTGCCTGGGATTCCCGTTCCGGCGAATGTGGTGATGATTCCAGTGCGTGTGTTCACGCGCCGAACCCGTTGGTCGGACTGATCGGCGATCAGCACACACGGGTCGCTGGGCGCGTCCGAGCAAGGAGCCACTGCCAAGCCAAAGGGAAGGTTCAGGTAGGCATTGGTGGCCGCGCGACCGTCGCCGGTCCCGCCTCCCGCAATGGTGGTGATGGTCTGGCCGAACGCCGCCGTGGCCAACAGCAGGAAAAACAGACTCCGCAGTCCAGGCATAACCTGACTTTACCTATCCAGGGGTTGAGATTCGGCGCGGATACAACATGCTCTAGCTTATCATGTTCTCTGTGCTCTCTGTCGCTCTGTGGTTCGTGCTGGCCGGGCAGGTGATGGATGTTCCTCTCACAACGGCCACGGATTTCTACCGGCAAGGGATGTCGTGGATGCGCGCGGGGAATCCCGCCGAAGCGCTGAGGCTGTTCAAGAGGGCGGTCGAACTGCGGCCGGATTATCCAGAGGCTTACTACGGCCGGGGCATGGCCTACATCGCCTTGCGGCTTTACCCGAAGGCCGTAGCGGACTTCAACAAGGCCATCGAGCTCAAGGAAGATTACGCCGAAGCCTACACCAGCCGAGGCCGCGCTTGCTTGAACTTCACCCCGAAGTCTGAAGGATGTCTGCGAGATCTGGATCGGGCCGTAAGACTGAACCCCAACCATGCCGAAGGGTACGTCGTTCGCGCCTTGTTCTACGCCGAACGACGCGATCTCCGGCGAGCTCAGGCAGACTTGGACCAAGCCGTCAAACTTCAACCGCACAATGCCGATGCTCTCTTCGCCCGGGCCAGCGTGCTCCTGGGAATGGGTAACAAGTCGGCGGCGATCGACGACTTCAAGCGCGTGGTCGAGTTTGGCAACCCGGCCCTAGCGAAGCGGGCCAGGCGGAGCCTCCAGCAGATGGGCGCCCAATAAGCCTGCCTCAGCGGCAGGTTGCCCGTCGGGCTCAGAAGCTCAAGCTATCTGTAGTGATTAGGTCAGCTTGCGGCGCAGGAAGCCCGCCAGACCCAGGAATCCAGAGCCCAGCAGAATCAAAGAAGCCGGTTCCGGAACCTCATTCCCGCCACAATCCGTGCATGCAGGGCCGGTAAGCGCGGCCCATTCTTCGAACCCTGCGCTGGAGTCGGCGCCAGGAACCCTGGCGTTTAACGGTCCGGGCGGATTCACGCCTTGGTCGCCGAACCGATAAAACAGGGTCACGTAGATCTCACCTGGATTACCCGTGAACTTCGGTATCAGAACCGTCATATCTCCTGATCCGCTGCCGCTGCCAAGGCTGTAGTTCAGAAGGACATAGTTATCAACGGTTGAAGTGTCCAGATCAAACCGTTTTGTCCCCAGGCCGGTACCGCTCAAGTTATAGTTGGAGTCAAGACTTGGTCCTGTCACTTCGCCAGTCGTTGATGTGAAGATCTGGAGCTCGTCAAGCGAAAGCAGGGGATTGGTCTGACTCTCGGTCTCGTTGATGTCGAGGAAGAATTTGAAGTAGTCCGTTCCGTCAACGTTCACCACGGCTAACGTGCTGAGCAACAGGCTGTGCGACCAAAGACCCGGCTTCGCATCGTAGGGGGGCTGAGGTGCTGCATCCGTGTTGTATCCGTGCTCGGTAGTGTTCTGCTGGATTCGCAGGAAGGGATCAATCACGCCGGTTCCTGTAGGCTGCGGATTCACCGCATAGAAACGGGCCCCCTGCACTAGTGCAGTGCTGCCCACGGTCGTCAGGTCGTACCCGACGACGTCAGCCGAGGCGGTCCCACAGAGCAGAATGAATGAAGCGAGAGTCCAAAGTAGCTTATCGCGCACGTTATGGCCCCTTTTCCGACATCGGGTCATTACACAACCCTCGGTAGCAGGCAAGCACGTGCAGGGCCACCGGCGACGACGATCCAAGCCCTTGATTCTAATAGGGAGCTGTCCTCGTGCCTAGTAGTAGCTCCGCATCTTGTTGCGCAAAATGTGAAAAAGACTAAAAGACAAGGACGGACAATCGGACTTTGAGAACGTACCCTAACTTTCGAACCGGTATGGGGTTGGAGCACCATTTGGGGCGCCCAAAGCGGTTTGCTCTGCGCTGCAGGCAGACGCGCTTCTGGCAAGCTGGGCCTGCTGTGTATAATCGAAGGAGAATGAGGATTCAGGGGTCAGCGGCGGTTATGCTGCTTATCGCGCTGGGCGGCGTTTTGGTAACCGCCGGTTGCGACCGCAGCCCGGAGGCGCGCAAGCGCAAGCTGTACGCGAGCGGCGAAAAGTTCATCGAACAGAAGAAGTACCGCGAGGCTGTACTGCAGTTTTCCGGCGCCGTGCGCATCGACCCAAAGTGGGTGCAGGCTCAGTACAAGCTCTCGCAGGCCGCCACACAAAGTAAGGAGTACCGGCGCGCCTTCATCGCTCTGAATGCCGTGGTAACCCTGGACCCGAAGCACGTGGATGCACACCGCCAATTGGCCGAGATGTTCTTGGCCGGTAGGAGATTCGAGGACGCCCAGGAACACGCTCAAGCCGTGCTGGAGTTGATACCCAACGATTCGAAGGCCCAGGAAATCTTGGCGTACAGCTACGCCGGCCTGGGCGACCTCGATGCCATGGCGAAGCAACTGGAAGACCTGATCAACCAAGACCCCTCCGTTGTCGAGGCCACCGTCAATCTGGCGCGGTTGAAACTTCGGGACAAGGATAAGGCCGGGGCTGAGAAAATCCTGCGAACGGCCGCAGAGAAGGCTCCCTCGGTCGGTAGCTTGATCGCCTTGGGTAATTTCTACGGACTGGTCGGCAAGCAAGACGACGCCGAAAAGTCCTACCAGGCGGCGGCTGCGAGAGATCCAAAATCCTTGGAGCCCCAATATGCCCTGGCCCGGCTCTATACTGCCTCGAATCGTATTCCTGCTGCCGAACAGTTGTTGCGCAAGATCTCCATCGAGCACCAGGACAGCGAGCAACACAGGAGTGCCGCGGCTCGCTTCCTGCTCTCCCGCGGGGAGACCGAAAAAGGGATCAAAGAGCTGCAGGAGATTCTCCGCCGGTTCCCCGACGATCGCACGAGCCGCAACTCATTGGCGTCGGTCTACATTTCGATCAGCCGGTTTGACCTGGCGGTGAAGCTGGCTGAAGAGGTGCTGGCGAAGAACCCTCAGGACGTTCAGGCTCACCTGGCCCGGGGCATCCTCAACGTTATGCTCAGGAAGCCGCAAGAGGCGATCGCCGATTTGAACCAAGTGATCCACTTCGAGGCTGACAGCGCGGTCGCTCGCTATTATCTGGCCTTGTCCTATCTACAAAAGGGCGAGCGCAGTCCGGCGACTCAGGAACTCCAGAAGGCGATCAAGTATCGGCCCCAGTATCTGGTGGCCCGCCTGGAATTGGCCAATTTGTACTTGGCCGACCACGTCTTAGAAGAAGCCTTAAACGTTCTCAACAACGCCCCTGAACCGCAGGATCAGGATTCGCGGGTTCGCATCGTCAAGGCCGCCGTGCTGTCGCAGATGAATGATCCTAAGAGCGCTGAGAAGATCCTGCGCGATCTGGCCCGCGAGTCTCCCGGTACTGCGGGCTTGCATACTGAGTTGGGCTATGTACTTCAGAAGCAGGACCCGAAGAGTTCCGTGGCTGAATTCGAGAAGGCTCTCGCGCAGGACCCTGCGGACGTCCGTGCCCTGCAAGGATTGTCCAGTTCGTATATTGCCCTGAACCAAA
>CAYPHP010000374.1:0-4819 GCA_964410045.1 uncultured Acidobacteriota bacterium
CCGCGGCGAAACACTTCTCTTCCCGCAGCAGGCCCAGCAACAGGTGCTCCGTGCCGATGTGCTTATGGGAAAGGCGCTCGGCTTCCTCAGCGGCGTAAGCCAGGACGCGTTTGCACTCGTGGGAAAGCGGCAGGTCAACGGACGTGGACACCTTGTCCCGGATCTGAACGTGCCCTTCGATCTGCTTGCGGATGGATTCGACGGAGGCGTGCGAACGCAGGAAGCGGTTGGTGAGAGCCTTATCCTCCCGCAAGAGTCCCAGCAGAAGGTGTTCGGTTTCAATATACGGGCTTCCGAACTGGCTGGCCTCGTAACGGGCAAAGAAGATCACCCGCCGGGCCTTTTCCGTGTACCGTTCGAACATGGTCCCTTTCCGGCCTGCCCCGTGAGAGGCTGGCTCTTACCCGCTAACCTGCTGCAGCCGGCCCCCGGTCAGTTCCACCACGCGGTGGCACCTCCGTGCAAACGCCGGATTGTGGGTGACAATGATCGAGGTGAGGTTGTGCGACTGATGCAGTTGCTCGATCAGGGCAAACACCATATCCCCCGTTCTTTGGTCCAGGTTCCCAGTCGGTTCGTCAGCCAGAAGAAGCGACGGCCCATTCGCCAGGGCCCGGGCCAGCGCCACCCGCTGCTGCTCGCCTCCGGAAAGCTGGCCGGGACGATGATGCCTGCGGGCGTCCAGCCCCACTTCTTCCAGTACCTGTCTCGCCTTCTCTTCCGCCTCGTCTGCGCCGACCCCCCGCAACCGCAACGGGAAGCTGACGTTTTCCTCGGCCGTAAACTCCGGCAGGAGGTGGTGCAGTTGCCAGACGAACCCGATCTCCCGGTTGCGCAAGTCCGACAGTTCGTCCTCGCTCAGCCCGGAAATCCGCACACTCTCAAAGTATAGCTCACCGTTCGAGGGAGTGTCCAGCGTGCCCAGGATCTGCAGTAGCGTGCTCTTGCCGGAACCGGACTCGCCCACCACGGCCAGCATCTCCCCGGTGCGGACCTCCAGATCCAACCCATCGAGGACCCGCACCTCCCCCGCTTCGGTGGCGAAATTTTTGCCGAGTCCGCTGGCCTGGAGAAGGAAGGTGGCTCGTTCCTCACTCATAGCGGAGCGCCTCTGCGGGAAGCACGCGGGCGGCGGATCGCGCCGGATAGAGCGTGGCCAGGTAGCTGATCAGGAGCGCCGCGACGGTGATCAGCAGGCCGTCGCGCCAGCGCAGGTCGAAGGGCACGTAGCTGATGGAGTAGATGTCGGACTGCAGGCGCAACAGCCTGTAGCGTCCGGCGGCGAAGGAGAATCCGTATCCGGCCACCAAGCCCGCCAGCGACCCGAGTACGCCGATGAGCATCCCTTGCCACAAGAAGATGCGGCCGACTTGCTTGCGCCGCGCACCCATGGACATCAATACCGCGATGTCGCGATGCTTCTCGAGCACCAGCACGTAGAGCCGGTTGAAGATGCCCAGAGCCGCCACGAAGACGATCAGCCCCAGGGTCAGGACGGTTACAGTCCGCTCCAGGCGCAGCGCGGAAAACAGCGAGCGGTTCTGTTCCATCCAGTTGGTCGCGCCAAAGCCCGGCCCAGCCGCCTTCTTCAATTCTTCAGCCAGTTCCCCGGCCCGGTAAATTTCCTCGATCTTCACGCCTACAGCGCTGGCCACGTCGCCGAGCAGGAAGAGCTGTTGCGCAGCCGCGAGCGAGGTGATGGCCCATTGCGCGTCAATATCGAAGAAGCCGCTGTCGAAGATGCCGTCCACTCGGAAATGCCGGTAACGGGCCATCGGTCCGAACGGCGAGAGCCGTCCACGGGGCGAAACCACTTGGACCTGATCGCCCACTGACACGCCCAAGTTCTGGGCCAATTCCCGGCCGAGCAAGATGGGCAGCGCCTGATCGGGAGAGAGGGGCGCATTGAGCGACGCGGCGGAACCTGCCTTCAGTCGCGACAACAGGTCGCCGGCGCGCGCTTCCATTGCCGGGTCCACGCCTTTCAGCACGATCCCCTCGGATTGGTTGCCGCTGGAGATCAGCACCTTGCCGTAGACCGCTGGGGCAGCCGCCAGTACGCCGGGATGACGCTCCAACGCAGCCACGAGTTTGCGCCAATTCTCGATGCCCTGCCCGTCGGTGTGCAGCAGGTTGACATGCGGCGTGGCTCCCAACAGGCTGGATTCCATGTGGCGGCGAAATCCGCTGGTCACCGCCAGTGCGATCACCAACGACGCGACACCCGCAGCCACCGCAGCCACGGAAATCAAAGTGATGATCGGTAACGGTCCGCCGCGCCGGGCTTTCAGGTAGCGCCAGGCCATCCACAGTTCCAACTTGATCGATTGATTCATTGATTCAATGACTCAATGATTCAATTCCCAGCCAACGCGAGCTTCTCCAGGAGATGCAAGAACAGGCCCACGTCGGTGACCAGCCCAATCGTCTGCGAGCTGCCGCGGTCGGCGATCTTGGTAATCACCGCCGGGTTGATGTCGACCGCCACGAGCGGCACCCGTGACGGCAACATGTTGGCGACGCCGATGGAATGCAGCATCGTACCCAGGCAGAGGACCAAGGAGGCATCCTCAAGGTGTTTGGCGTAGAGGTCCTGAGCCACGTTCATGTCGGTGACCGTATCGGGCAAGGGACCGTCGTCGCGGATGCTTCCGGCGAGCACGAATGGGACACCGGCGCGGATGCACTCAAACATCACGCCCTGACGCAGCACGCCGGACTCGACCGCGGCGGCCAAGCCTCCGCAGCGTCGGATGCGGTTGATGGCCCGCATGTGATGGCGGTGCCCATGTTCCACGGCCTCGCCTTTCTCCAGGTCCAGACCCAAGGACGTGCCGAATAGGGCGCGCTCCGCGTCATGAACGGCCAGGGCATTGCCGGCCAGCAGCGCGCTGATGTATCCGCCTCGGAGCAGTTTCGCCAGCGACTCGGCGCCTCCCGTATGCACAACAACGGGTCCGGCCACGGCCACGATGCGCCCGCCTTGCGCGCGGATGCGGCGCATCACATCAGCGGTTTTCCGGGCGGCTAACTCCACCCGCCGTTCCGAGGAAACCTCGCCGGACATGAAGGAAAACGCTCCGCGCTCGCGTTCCTTGAACTCCGGGACCACCCGCAGCCCGGCGGTCCCACAGACCACCTGGTCACCGGCGCGTACGTCGCGGAGTTTGCGGCAGGAGGCCCGCCCCGAGTCCAGGACGATGGCCGCGTCCATGCGCTGCTTCTCGACGTCCAGCCACTGCCCGCCGTGGCGCACTTGCGTCCGATGGTTGGTGGTGGAATAGAAATCCTCGGGAGCGCAGCCTTTGTGCTCCGCCGGCCGCAGTTGCGCGTCCGCCTCGACCTGGCGGTAGCACCCCAGGTCCAGCAGATCTTCCATCAGCACGGCGAGCGTGGAAGCATCCTCAGAGAGGATCTTCATCACCAGTTGCGAAAACTGTTCGTTGGTACGGCCGATCTCGAAGCGCAGGATCTCGAAACGAGCCCCGTGCGAGATCACCTTGTCCATGATGTTCTCGAGCAGGTGCGAGTCGATCAGGTGGCCCTGCGCCTCGATCAATTCACTGTGCATCTCATCGACCCTCGGCGGCCGCGCGGACGGCGCTCATGATTTCCACTTCGCCTTCCGGACGCAGCAGCGGAAAGAGAATCACTTCGCGAATCGAGCGCGAGTTGGTCAGCAGCATCGTCAAGCGGTCGATGCCCAAGCCGTACCCCGCCGCCGGCGGCATGCCGTAGCACAGCGCCCGGACGTAGTCCTCGTCCATGGCATGCGCTTCCTGATCGCCGCGCTCGCGGGCCTGAAGCTGTTCGGCAAAGCGGCGGTACTGTTCCAGCGGATCGTTCAGCTCGGAGTAGGCGTTGCAGATCTCCATGCCGGCCGCGTAGACCTCGAAGCGCTCGACCCAATCCGGCTCGTCTTCCTTCTTCTTGGAGAGCGGCGACGTTGCCGCCGGGTATTCATAGATGAAAGTGGGCTGGATCAACTGGCGTTCGGAGACCGCTTCAAAGAGCATGGCGATCACCGCGCCCTCCGGCGTGCCTTCCGGCGGATGTATCGGTGAGTGTGCGGCCTCGCCAGCGGCCCAAGCGTTGTAGTCCTTGACCAGTTGCACCGTTACGCCGGGCTGGCGCAATTGTTCGAGCGTGGGACGGCTGGCGTCGTCGGGCCAGAACTCTACCAACGCCTCGCGCATCGTCAGGCGTCGGAAACGCGCGAAGTCGATCTGCTGTTCCCCATACTGGACCTGTAGCCCGCCGGTCGCTTCCTTCACCACCGCCGGGACCATCAGCTCAGTCAGATCCATCAGGTCCTTGTAGTTGGCGTAGGCCTGATAGAACTCCAACATGGTGAATTCCGGATTGTGCTGCGACGAGATGCCCTCGTTCCGGAAATTCCGATTGATCTCATAGACGCGATCGAGCCCGCCCACCACTAGCCGCTTCAGGTACAGTTCCGGCGCGATGCGCAGGAACAACGACATGTCCAGCGTATTGTGATGAGTGCGGAAAGGACGGGCGGTGGCGCCGCCGGCCAGCGGCTGCATCATCGGCGTTTCCACTTCGATGAATCCGCGCGATTCCAGTTCGCGGCGCAACGTGGCCACCACTTTGGCGCGCGTCTGGAAGATCTGGCGCACCTCAGGATTGGCAATCAGGTCGACGTAGCGCTGGCGGTAGCGGGTCTCCACGTCTTGCAGGCCGTGCCATTTTTCGGGCATCGGCAGCAGCGCCTTCGAAAGCAAACGCAACGAGCGCACATGCACGGTCATCTCACCCATGCGAGTGCGAAACAAGTAGCCTTCCACGCCGGCCAGGT
>CAYPHP010000375.1:0-867 GCA_964410045.1 uncultured Acidobacteriota bacterium
CAAATGCCGTGGTGCCGGGCGCGGCCATCACCGTGAAAGACCTGGACCGTGGAATCGTACGCGAAGCGATCACCGACGCTACGGGCAGCTATCAGGTCCGTCTGCTGCCGCCCGGAGCGTACGAAGTGCGCATCGCGGCGAACGGGTTTGTCACCCGCGTGCTGACCCGCGTGGAACTCACGGTAGGCCAGGTGGCCGTCTATGACGCGCATCTAAAGGTTGGAGCCGTCAGCCAGGAAGTCCAGGTCTCCACCGAAGCGCCGCTGATCGAGACGGAGCGCAGCCAGCAGGCCAACACGATCCAGCAGGCGCAGATCGCCAACCTGCCGAACATCGGCCGCGATTTCATGTCCGTGGTCTTCACCCTGCCGGGCGTCTCCAGTTCGCAGGCCCCGCGCGTGCAGCACGGCGGATTCACCTTCGGCACGTCGGGCTTCTCCATCGGCGGCAGTAACGGGCGAAACAACCTGATCACGCTCGACGGCGGCGAGAACGAGTACGGATCGGGGCAACTCCGCATCGCCACGCTGAGTCCGGAGGCCGTGCAGGAGTTCCAGGTCAACCGCAACGCCTTCGCCGCCGAGTTCGGCCAGACCGCGGGGACCGCGGTCAACGTAGTCACCAAGGGCGGCACCAACGATTTCCACGGGTCGGGTTACGTTTTCTATCGCTCGCAGAAGACCTCGGCGCGCTCGTACTTCGATACCAGCGCCACGGAAGCCTTCGACCAGCAGATCTATCCCGGCTTGACCTTTGGCGGACCGTTTGTGCGCAACAAGCTGTTCTTCTTCACCTCGTATGAGGCACTGAAGTCCGACGCGGCGCGCTTCCGCTCCTACACTTCCTCGCCATTGCTGCAACCCAATG
>CAYPHP010000375.1:877-4814 GCA_964410045.1 uncultured Acidobacteriota bacterium
CAGTTGGCGTATATCGGCAGCCTGCCCGCGGCGGTGGGCGCGCGCCTGCGCTCGGCGCTGACCGCCGAAAGCTACCCGACGACCATGAAGATGCTTCGCGACAACGAAGGCTCCTTCACCAATCCGTCGCGGCTGCATACCTGGTCCAGCAAGGTGGACTACGCCTATAACGAACGCAACTTCTTCAGCTTCCGCTTCTCGTTCGCCGATGGGGATACGAACCAGATCGGCGTGGGCCAAGCCACGGCCCCCAACTACTCGACCGGCCTGGTCACCCGTGACTACACCCTGGTCGGCTCCTGGAACCGGAACTTCGCCGCCAACGTAGTCAACCAGGCGCGCTTCCAGTTCGCCAACAACGCCGCAAAGACGTTGTGCCTGGCGCCCGGCACCGCCGAGCTGACCATCTCCGGCCTAGCCGCATTCGGCTGCACCTACACCGCGCCGTTCAACACCTTCCAGGATCGCTACCAGTTTGAAGACGTGCTTTCCTGGGTGCGCGGAAAACACACCATGAAGTTCGGCGCTTCCTACCGTCCGGTAAGCTACCACGTGATCAACGCGCTGTGGTTCGGCGGTTCGTGGTTGTTCCAGGGCGCGACCTTCTCGCCGCTGCTGGCCCTGCCGGCCGCCGACCGCGTCGGCCTCCCTGCAGCGCCCGCCGCGGCCAACATGAACGCGCTGCAATCCCTCAACGCCGGGCAGCCCTTCACTTATCGCCAGGGATTCAACAATCCCGAGTGGAGCGACTGGACCCATTTTCTGGGCATGTTTGCCCAGGACTCCTGGAAAGCTCATCCGCGCCTGAGCATTGATTACGGACTGCGCTTTGACTACGACGCCGAGCCCAAGCCGCTCAGCCACTACGCCAACGTCTCGCCACGGCTGGGTTTTGCCTGGGATCCGTTCGGCGACCACAAGACCGTGATTCGCGCCGCCGCCGGCCTGTTTTACTCGCCCGTCTACTACCAGGTGTCTTACCTGACCAACACCTTGAATGACAGCGGCAAGTACATCAACCAGATCTTCAAGACTCCGGCGACGGTTCCCTACACCCCGGCGGTGATCTGGGCGGCGGGAGTTGCGGCCGGAAAACTTCCGTTCAACTCGCTGGCCGAGAAGGATGTCAACGCGATCGGCGTTTCTACAGCCGCCAAGTCGTCCGGACGGGTGATCTTTGATCTGGATCCCAATTACAAGAACCCCTACTCGTTTCAGGGGAGCTTTGGGATTTCGCGGCAGTTGTCTTCCAACCTCTCGTTGGAATTGGCTTATCAGTACTACCACACGTCGCACATCCAGACGAGCCGGGAGATCAACTACCGGGAAACCGGCGCAGAGGCTGGGTTCGCTTTGGGCCCGCGACTGGCGGCCATCGATCCCACCATCACTCAGTTCAATCTCTACAGTTCCATCGGCAATTCCACTTACAACGGATTGACCGCCTCGCTGAACAAGCGATTCTCGCGCTACTCCATGTTCCAGGTGAATTACACCTGGAGCAAGGCCATCGACGACGCCGTAGACTTCAACTCCGCGTTCTCGGCGTTCCTGCCCACGCGTCTGAACCTGGACCGCAGCGTTTCGGTGTTTGACATCCGGCACAACCTGGTGGCCAGCGGCGTCTTCCGCAGCCCCTGGAGGGCCGGCCCGGGCAACAACGTGCTGGCTCGCGCCTTTGCCGACATCACTTTGAGCCCGATCATCTCCATGCGCAGCGGCATCCCCTTCAGCATCCTGATGGGCCGCGACAGCAACGGTGACACTCACTCGGCTTACGACCGTCCGTTTTATGCTCCCCGCAATTCCGCCATCGGCGCCAACTTCTACAACGCCGACATCCGCTTGAGCAAGGACTTCTTCATCCGCCGGGACAGCGGGTTGAAGGTGGAGTTCATCGTGGAAGCCACCAACCTGTTGAACCACACCAATTTCATTTCCGTGAACAACAGCCTGGCGGCCTTGAGCGCCGCCAACCAGTTCGGCACGGACGTGAACCGGTACTTGCTCGGGCCCTTCAATCTGCAGGGAGATAAATCCCTGTCCCGAACCACGTTCCTGGGCTTCAATGCGGCGGCCAATGCCCGGCGCGTGCAGTTCGGGCTTAAGGTTGCCTTCTAAAGGAGAGATCACCGCATGCGATCTGGAAAGTCCGGCGCGGCGCCCCAAGCTTCGGGGCGCCGTACCTTTCTGAAGAAGACCTCCCTGCTCATCGCCGGAGCTGGCGCCAGCGGATTGGCGCCGGCAACAGTTGCTGAAAGCACTTCTCCGAACGGCAGCAAGAGTTTCGTCGTGGCCCAGACGGCGGCCGGAAAAATTCGCGGCGCCACCGTCGACGGAATCCATACCTTCAAGGGCGTTCCCTACGGCGGCAACACAGGGGGCAAGCGCCGATTCCTGCCGCCAACCAAGCCGGCAGCCTGGACCGGCGTGCGCGACGCGCTCAACTGGGGCCACATCGCGCCACAGCCGGTGTCGGCGGGCCGAATTGATTACGTCCGCTTGATCGGGTGGCTGGACCAACCCGGCGGGCAAAGCGAAGACTGTCTGGTTCTCAACGTCTGGACGCCAAACATGAAGGGTAAGCTGCCCGTGCTGGTGTCCTTCCACGGCGGCGGCTTTACCAGCGGATCGAGCGGAGCACGGGGCTTTCACGGGCAGGGCCTGGCCAAGTTCGGAAATGTTGTGGTGGTAACCATCAACCACCGGCTGGGAAGTCTGGGTTACCTGCATCTAGGCGACTTGGGCACGCCGCCGGAATTCGCCTCCTCGGGAACCGTGGGCATGCAGGACTGCGTGCAGTCGCTGGAGTGGGTCCGCGACAATATCGCCAACTTTGGCGGCGACCCCGGATCGGTCATGATCTTCGGACAATCCGGAGGCGGCGCCAAGGTCACGGCGTTGCTCAGTATGCCTTCGGCCAAGGGACTGTTCCATCGTGCCGCGATTCAAAGCGGCTCCGCATTGCGCCTGACGCCTCGCGAGAACGCCGCGCGATCCGCAGAGCGGATGCTGGCGCAGATCGGTCTGGACAAGAGCCGGGTCTTGGAACTACAAGACGTGCCCATGGAAATGATGGTCGCGGCCCAGGCGGCCCTCGGTTCGCAGAGTCCGCCAGTGGGATTCGCGCCCTCGGTCGATGGAAAGGTTATCCCCAGCCATCCCTGGGACCCTACGGCTCCCGAGGTTTCCGCCGACGTTCCCATCATCGTCAGCACCACGCTCGATGACGCCGCGCTGGCTCGCACCGATTTCTCCCTCGACGAAGCGGGCTTGCAGGCTCAGGTGAAGACGCTGGCGCCGAACAACGTCGAGGGCGTGGTCCGCGCCTATCGCAACGCCTATCCCAAGGCTAATCCGTTCCTGCTGCTCTGCCGGATGTTGACCGATCGGGGAGGACGCCGCGCCGCGATCGCCATGGCTGAGCGCAAGGCCGCGCTGAAGAAAGCGCCTGCCTATCTGTATCGATTGGACTGGCCCTCGCCGGCCATGGGCGGAAAGTTCGGCGCAGTACACGGGATTGACGTGGCTCTGTCGTTCCATCTCGTCGACGAGTTTACCGGCACCGGCCCTGACTCCCGCGCCTTAGCCGACAAGGTGGCCGGAGCATGGGTCGCGTTTGCCAAGACCGGCAGTCCGAACATTCCGTCTCTGCCCCAATGGCCGGCCTACAGCGCGGAGAATCGCGCTACCATGATCCTCGACGGCACTTGCCGCGTGGAGACTGATCCGGAACGGGAACTGCTGAAGCTCTGGCAAACCGCGGGGGCCTAACTTACTTCACCTGGGAGAAACTCGAAATGCGTAGCCTTGCGACCTTCACATTGCTATTCCTGCTGGCAGCGGCGCCGGTGCGTGCCGAAGAGCCTTCTCACGCCTTCTTCACCACGTCGGACGGCGTGAAGATCCACTACATGCAGTTGGGCAAGAAGGGATC
>CAYPHP010000376.1:0-4812 GCA_964410045.1 uncultured Acidobacteriota bacterium
TCTTCTCCAGGATGGTGATCCAGTCCTTAACGCGCTCGAACTCTCCGCCGCAGGAACCGGCGGCCGCGCATTGCTGGATCAGGTAGGAAATGGGGACGTGTCCGGTGGGGCGCGCCAGCTCCATCGTTTGGGTGACGAATTCGCGAGCGGTAGTCAGGATCTGCAGCGTCTCCGGAGCCTCGCCCAAATGAACGCCGCTGGTAGGTTCGGGCCGCCGCGGGTTCGGATACTCGTTCTTCACCAGCAAGCCCTGCTGTAACCCTCGGCCGACCGCCGCGCGCAGACCCTCCCGGGAGATCGGCAGCACGTCTCCGATCTTTCGCAGGAGCAAAGACAGCGCCACCCACGGGCGCTTGGGGACCCGCAACAAGGTGTCCACCGCCACCACCAGCAGGGGCGTCGACACGCGTTCCCAGACCGCCGCCGCCAGCATGGTCTGGACCATCGGGTGATCGGTGTTCAACTTCAGAATGTTGGCGGCCTGCAGGTCCTTGGGCAGTCGTTCGTAAGTCGACACCAGGACGCCGCGCTGCACAAACCAGTCCAGCCAGCGATGGACCGCATCCGGTTCCAGGCCCGAGGCGTTGCGCACGATGCTGGAAACCACAAAGCTCCGCTTCGGACGGAAGCTGTCGCTCGGATGCAGGCACTTGGCCAGGCTGGCGCCGAACAAGCCGTCGCGAACCTGCCAGTAGCGGGACACCAACTCACTGGAGTGATTGGGCTGGACCCGCAGACCCTCGCGGTCGCCCAACCAGATCTTCTCCTCCTTGAGCACGCCGATGTGGAGAGCCTCCTGCAGGCACTTGGAACGGGACAGCTCATCCGTTCCGCCGAGATGGTAACGCTCCAGGAAGTCCAGAAACAGGCGCGGAGACAGGAACTCCAGCCGCGAAGCGCTGAGATACTCGTCAAAGGTAGCCAGCAAGACCTGAAGATCGCTCAACCCGGGTGACGGACGTGGCGGAATCGGGATGGCCGGCGGCCCCGAATACGCTGCTACCAGCGCCGGACCGGAGTGCGGCGGCGCCGCGGTGTTGACCGCGATCTTGCGAGGAATGGGCACACCGTCCGGAGGCGTCACTGGGCGATGCGCGTTCGCGGACGCGGTAGAGACGCGGAACGCGGTAAAGTCGACCAACTGGTCCACGAATTCGGGAGTGACCGCCTGCGCCGCCAACCCCTGCATCAGCCCGCTGGTATGGCCGCTCACCCCCCACAGACGCACCTTCCGCTGCTGGTCCACCAGCATCTTCACCAGGTAGAAAAAGCCGCCGTCGCCGGAGACCAGGACAAAGGTGTCCACGTCGGCATAGCGGACGTCGCCAACCATGTCGTTCACCAGGTTGGTAATGAAGGTGTCGGCGTTATTGCGGCCGGTGACGTTGTAGCGCGGCTCAAAGCCGCACTGCGCGTAGATTCCGGGATGGTGGAAGAAGTCGAATTGCTGGAAGTTGGCGACGGCGTAGGCCACGCGGATGGGCCCCAGCTTTTCGGCGACTCGGCGAAGACCGGTAGCCAGCGTCGCAGCCAGTGCCTGGTTCTGCGACTGATACGCCGCCTTGGCCACAGGATCGTTGCGATCCGGAGATCGCAGCCCCAGCAGTTCCTTCAGACCAATGAATACATTCTCATGGTCCACGAAGAGGGCTACTCCAGACATAAGGCCCTTTCGGGACAATCGGCAGGGGGGAGGCCGGACTACCGGTCGAAGCTAAGCAAGTCTACCCAAGAGCATCAGAGAACGTTTTCAAGGTACCGTCCGCCCCAAGCATTATCCTGCGCAAACTGCCCACACTTTTCTATTTTCGGGTCCATTCTAAGCCTGTGACGGAGAGGGGGTCAACGGGCTTTAGCGATTTCTTTATGGCTCGGAAGACACCTGGTAATACCCCCTCCCCGGCACAGGGCCGGCACAGGACCGTGCCTCCCCGAACCACTTGCCGCCGGTAGGCGATGCTCTCGCCACACTGTACTTCTGGCACCAACCGAAAAATGCGGCCCGTCAGGGGACGGACAACCGTCAGACCTTCCGGGAACCGTTGCGGTCTCAGGCTGGAACGCGCTCCATCGCCTTTACCGGCACAATCCTCGCGACTCGCCGCATAACCGCCTTGTTCTGTGCGGCCAGCTTGAGGTCGTAATGCGCTTGGAGCCGGATCCAGAACTCGGGAGTACTTCCAAAGAGCCGGGCCACCTTCAGGCACATCACCGCGGACAACGGCTTCCGCCCGGCCAGAATGTCATGGACCATCTGGCGCGACACACCAAGGGCCTTGGCTGCCGCCGCTACGGAAAGACCGGCCGCCGGAAGAATGTCCTCCCTGATGATTTCGCCGGGATGGACCGGCGGCATTCCGTTCTTCGTCGTCATGACGGGCCTCCCCTAGTGGTAATCCTCAAAATCAACGCTCTCCGCGTATTCCCCGGACCAGGCGAAGGTAATGCGGTAATTCCCACTCACCCGAACCGACCACCGCTGCGGACTGCCGTGGAGGCTGTGGAAATGGTAGCCGGTTACGTTCATATCCGAAGGGCCGGCGGCGGACGCCAAAGACTGGAGAATGCGAATGCACTTCCGCACGTACCCCGCTCCAATGCGGCGTGTCTTCCCGGTGCGGTAGATCTCTTCCAGCCCTTTGTGCCTGAAGCTACCGACCATCCGTTAAGAGTGTAAACCATAAGGCTGACGCAGCGCAACCACTCCACGAGGCAGTCACCCCTAGCGCGGAGCGATCAACTCGACCTCGTAGTACCCCTCCCCGGCACATGCCCGGCAGAGGGCCGTGCCGTCGCGGACCACTTCCCGGCGGTAGGCGATGCTCTCTCCGCACTGCTGGCAGACCACGCGTTCCCCCTTGTAGCCGGGGAACTCCTCGGGCGGAAGGTTCACCCTGACCCATTGGGAATCGAACAGGTCGGCGTCCGGTAGGACCCGGTAAGCGGCCATCTGCTGCTGGTTCTTCGGCAGGCCGGGGTGCATCTGGCGAGCCAGGTCCTTGCTGCTGTCGCGGGCGGCGACGCGAATCGCACGTCCGGTTTCGAGGTCGACGAAGGTGGCCGCCATCTTCCCGAAGTCGCGGAACTTTAGGGCGCGCTTACCCAGGCGGCACCCAGTGACCACGGCCACCGCATCGGTGGCGCAGCGGTCGATTTCGACAAAGGTCACCAGACGCTTGCGGTCCTTGCCTTGGGGATCGCCGATGCCCAGGCGCTCGAGTCCGAACATGGCCATGCGCACTCCCAGCACCTGCCCGGCGCAGAGATGGCCGTGAGCGCGTTCAGCATCCACCAGGTATTCGTCGAGCGTCTTCATGAACCCCTTCGATCCAGTATAGCCACAGAGGCACAGAGAGCACAGAGGAAGACGGGCCATGTTAACCTTACTAACCATGCGTATTCTGGGTGCCTTGTTTCTACTTGTGTCCGTTCTGGCCGCCGCCGAGCCGGATTGGCCGCAGTTTCGCGGACCGAACCTGAACCCCGTGGGGTCCAGCAAGCTGTTGCCGGAGCGCTGGTCGAAGACCGAGAACATCGAGTGGTCGCGCGAGATCCCCGGGCGCGGCTGGTCGTCTCCCATCGTCACCGGCGGCAAAGTCTTCTTGACCGCGGTCACCACCGACGGCAAGTCCAAACCGCCGCAGATCGGCACCGAGTACAGCAACGAGTACGTCGCCGAGCTGATGAAGCAAGGGCTGAAGATGGCCGAGGTGATGGCCAAGGTCACCGAGCGCGATATCGAGCTGCCCCATGAAGTCACGCTCCACTACTGGCTGTATTGCCTGGATCTGACGACCGGCGCGGTGGATTGGAGAAAGGAGTTTTACGGCGGGCGTCCGCCCGGCGGGCGGCATCGCAAGAACAGCATCACTTCCGAGACGCCGGTGACCGATGGCCGGTCCATCTTTATCTACGTCGCCAACCTCGGAATGTGGGCCTTCGACCTGAAGGGCAAGCAACTGTGGACCGAGAAACTGGAGGCCAATCCCATCTACCTGGATTTCGGAACCGGCGGATCGCCGGCGCTGATCGGAAATCAACTGGTGGTCCTGAGCGACAACGAGAAGCAGCAGTACCTCGCTGCCTTCGACAAGCAATCCGGCAAGCGGCTGTGGCGGACGGATCGCGACCTGAGCGCGCCGAAGGGCGCCGGAGGACCGGCGGCGAAATCCGGCTGGACCACGCCCTACGTCTGGAAGAACGCACAGCGCACCGAGATCGTCACCGTGGGTCCGGGAATCGCGGTGAGTTACGACCTGGAAGGCAAGGAACTTTGGCGCCTCTCCGGCATGTCTCCGACTCCGGTCCCTAGCCCGTTCGCCTACGACGGATGGCTGTACATCGATGCCGGCCGCGGACGCCCGGTATTCGTGGTGAAGCCCGGCGCGTCAGGCGATATCTCGCTGAAATCCCCCTCGGAACGATCCAACGACTTTGTGGTCTGGTCCGACGCGCGCGGCGGAACCTACTTGCCGACGCCGGTGGCCTATGATGGCGGGCTCTACGTGCTGAACGAGGTCGGGATGCTCACGCGGTTCGATCTGAAGACCGGCGCGCAGAGTTACAAATCGCGGCTGCTGGCCGACGGCGGAGCGGGGGCCTTCACGTCGTCGCCCTGGGCCTACAACGGCAAGATCTTCTGCTTGAGCGAAGAAGGCAAGACCTACGTGGTCGCGGCAGGAGAGAAATTTGAACTGCTCCACGTCAACGATCAGGATGAGATGGCCCTCGCCACTCCGGCGATCGTCGGCGACCGCCTGCTGCTGAGAACGGAGACCAAGCTGTACTCCATCCGTCAGGGGACGCGGCGCG
>CAYPHP010000377.1:0-4795 GCA_964410045.1 uncultured Acidobacteriota bacterium
CGTGGTTCGAAGTGGGGCGCGTCGAGTGGTGCAAGGCCAACGGCTTCAACTACCGGGATATGGAAATCGACGACGGCGTCATGCTGGTGGTGGCGGAAGCGTCGTGCCGGTATAAAGCGTCGGCGCGTTTCGACGACGAACTACTCATCCGTACCAGCGTGCTCCGCGCGAGGCGGAAGCTGATCACGTTTGGTTACGAAGTGCTGAAGGCGGGTCGCGAAGAGTTGCTGGCCACCGGCGAGACCACTCACTTAGTCACCGGCAAGGATCTGCGTCCGCGAGCCCTGCCGGAGAAGTACTTTCCGATCTTCGGACTCTGAACCGATGCTGGAACTTGACGGCAATTCGCTGACCCTGACGGCGTTTGAAGACGTCGTCGTGCGCGGGGCGCCGGTGTCGCTCGCGGCATCGGCGCGGGAGCGCATGCTGCGCTCGCGCGCGGTAGTCGAGCGCCTGGTGGCAACCAACGCCACCGTCTACGGCGTGACCACGGGGTTCGGCCTGCTCAGCGATCGCCACGTCGGCGGCGATCAGCTTCGTACCCTGCAACTGAATCTGGTCCGCTCGCACGCCTGCGGCGTCGGTGATTCGCTCTCGGAGCGAGAGACGCGCGGGCTGATGCTGCTTCGCGCCAACGTGCTCGCCAAGGGTTACTCGGGCGTCCGTCCGGCCGTCGCCGAGTTGCTATGCGAGATGCTCAATCGCCGCGTGCAGCCACCGATTCCGTCGCGCGGGTCAGTAGGAGCGAGCGGCGATCTCGCGCCGCTGGCGCATCTTGCGCTGGCGATCATTGGGGAAGGTGAGGGCGGGGAAGCGCTGCGCCGGGCGGGACTGCAGCCGCTGCAGCTTGAAGCAAAGGAAGGACTCGGCCTGCTGAACGGCACGCAAGCGATGCTTGCACTCGGGCTGCTGCATCTGCTCGAAGCCGAGCGATTGGCTGCGACCGCCGACGTGCTCGGCGCCATGAGTCTCGATGCGCTCAAAGGTACGGATACAGCGTTCGATCCACGCCTGCATGACGTGACGCGTCCGCATCCCGGACAAGTGGAAAGCGCGGCGAACTTGCGGCGTCTGATCGAAGGGAGTCAGATCCGCGCCTCGCACCGCGATCCGAAGGATGATCCACGCGTGCAAGACGCTTACAGCTTGCGCTGCATGCCTCAGGTCCACGGCGCGGCGCGCGGCGTCATCCAGCACGTGCGGTCGGTCTTCGAAGTGGAGATGAACAGCGCCACGGACAATCCGCTCGTGTTTGACGAAGTGCTTTCTGGCGGAAACTTTCATGGCCAGCCGCTGGCCCTGGCGCTCGACTATTTGGCCATCGGCTTGGCGTCGATCGCCGGAATCTCGGAGCGGCGCATCGAGCGTCTGGTGAACCCCACGCTGAACGAAGACCTGCCGGCGTTTCTGGCCAAGAATCCTGGGCTGGAGTCCGGAATGATGGAAGCGCAAGTGGTCGCAGCCTCGCTGGTCTCGGAGAACAAGACGCTGGCGCATCCGGCGTCCGTGGATTCCATCACCACCTCCGGCAACAAAGAGGACTTCGTCAGCATGGGGATGGGCGCGGCGCTGAAGCTGCGACAGGTGGTGGAGAATACCCGTCACGTGCTGGCCATCGAAGCGATCTGCGCGGCGCAGGCCTTGGATTTCCGCGAGCAGAAGAGTTCGCCGCGTCTGGAACAGGCCAAGTCGACGATCCGCTCGGCTTCGCCGCGCCTGGAGACAGACCGAGTGCTCTCGACGGACATCGCCGCTGTGGCACAGTTGATCGCCGAAGGTAAACTGGCAGCAGTGCTGCCGTGAAGATCTCGGCCACCATCATCTCCCTGAACGAAGAGCGGAACCTCCCGCGCCTGCTCGAATCGCTGATCTGCGTCGACGAAATCGTGGTGGTCGATTCCGGGTCCACGGACCGAACCGTCGAGATCGCTCGGCGGTACGGCGCGCGGGTGATCGAGAATCCCTGGCCCGGCTACGCCAAGCAAAAAAACTTCGCCGCCGCGCAGGCCACACATGACTGGATCCTCTCGCTCGACGCCGACGAAGCGCTCAGCGACAACCTGGGAGCCGAGATCCTGGAGTTGAAAGCGGGCGAGCCGAGCGTCGCCGGCTACCGATTCCCGCGACTGGCGCAGTATCTCGGTCACTGGATCCACCACAGCGGCTGGTATCCGGACGCCAAGGTTCGCCTCTACGACCGGCGCAGGGCGCGCTGGGTCGGCGATTACGTCCATGAAAGCGTCCAGGTGGACGGTCCCGTGGCGGATCTGGTGGGACCGCTGCATCACTTTACGTGCTCGTCGATCGAAGAGCATAAGCGGACCATGGAGCGCTACACCACGCTGGCGGCCGACGAGTTGAAGGCTCGCGGCTATCGCGCCAGCCCGATCCGTTTGCTGTTGGCCCCGCCGGCGACTTTTCTGAAGAGCTACCTGCTGCAGCAGGGTTTCCGTGACGGCTATCCCGGCCTGCTGATCGCAACTATGGCTGCCCGGTATGTCTTCCTGAAGTACGCTAAGACCCGCACATGAGAATCCTGCACGTGGACCTGGGCAAGGAGATGCGCGGCGGGCAATACCAAGTGTTGCTGCTGATGCAGGGGCTCGCCGCACGCGGGCATCAGCAGGCCCTGGTGGCCCGTCGCAAGTCGCCGCTGATGAAGGAAGCCCGCGCTCGAGGATGGAAAGCGGGAACCGCGTTTCCTCCTGGTCCTTGGGACGTGATCCACGCGCACGACGCACAAGCGCACACGCGGATTGTGCTGCGCGGCGCGAAGACTCCGCTGGTAGTCAGTCGGCGAGTGGCGTTCCCGGTTCGGCAGGGCTTCTTCTCGCGCCTGAAATACCGTCGCACGGCTCACTACTTAGCCGTCTCCGAGTTCGTGAAGCAGCAACTCCTGGCCGCCGGGATCGCGGATCAGAAGATCTCCGTGGTCTTCGACGGAGTGACGCTGCCGAACCTGGATCACGCGGCGGAATTGCGGGCGCGGTATCGCCGTGAGAATCGGTGGGATGGCTTCGTCGCGGGCGCATTGCCGACGCCTGCGGAAAAGCCTCGTCACCTCTTGAAAGGGATTCCCATCGCTAAGGAAACGGACGTAACGCCATTCCTCTTCGCCCTCGACGCCTTCGTCTATGTTTCCGAGTCTGAAGGGCTGGGTTCGGGAATCCTGCTGGCCTTGGCTCATGGGCTCCCGGTGATCGCCAGCAACGTGGGCGGAATTCCCGAGATCGTGCGCGACGGGGAAACCGGCTTGCTGATTCGGAATACGGCCGAGGATCTGGCCGGAGCGCTCGCGCGCCTGGCCGGCGACGCCGCCCTGCGTCAAAGACTCGGCGCTGCGGGGCGCGCCTGGGTAGCCGGTCACGCCACGGATGCTATAATGGCCGCGCAAACCGAGGCCGTGTACAGCCAGGTCCTGGGATCGCAACGGTGATCGACATTCCTTACCCGGAGATTTTCTGGCCCCTCACCGCGTTTCTTTTCGGCCTGCTCGTCGGCAGCTTCCTGAACGTCTGCATCTACCGGCTGCCGCGCGAAGAATCGGTGGTCACGCCGCGCTCGCACTGCCCGTCGTGTAACCACCTGATTGCTTGGTACGAGAACATTCCCTTGGCCAGCTATGTTGCCCTTGGAGGGAAATGCCGCTCCTGCAAGGTGGCGATCTCGCCCCAGTATTTCCTGGTGGAACTGGCTAACGGATTGTTGTGGGCCGCCCTGATGGCGTGGTACGGTCCCAGCCTGGCGTTCGCGAAATTCGCGATCTTCGCCTCGCTGATGCTGGCCCTGACCGTGGTGGATCTGAAGGAGCGGATTCTGCCCGACGAATTGACGTTAGCGGGCGTGATCCTGGGTGTAATCTTCAGCCTGCTGGTTCCTGTGGACGACGGCTTGGCGGCTTGGCTCACAAACCGTATGGGGATTTGGCCAGCGGCGATGCTCTCCGTTTTGGACGCGCTCCTGGGCGTTGCCGCCGGGGCCTTCTCCCTGTGGCTGGTTCGAGAAGCGTATTTTCTCTGGCGCAAGGTGGAGGGCATGGGTTTTGGCGACCTGAAGCTGATGGCAGCGATCGGCGCATTTCTCGGTCCTAAGCTGGCGTTGCTGACCATCTTCCTGGGAGCGCTCTCGGGCGCTCTACTGGGCAGCGTGTTCATTCTTGCGTTTCGCAATCGTGACACGCAGTACGAGCTGCCGTTTGGCACGTTTCTCGGGGCCGTAGCTTTGGTGGCTGCCCTGTGGGGAAAGGAGTGGATCCAGTGGTATTTGGGCCTCCTTTACTAGCGCTTTTTCTGCAGACGTCGTCGCAGAAGCTGCCCCCGGGTACAGCCTACAAGCTTCTCGGCATACTGATCCTCCTCGCCGGCCTGCTGGCCGCCGGGCTGGTTCTGGTCCGTTACTTCTTTCGCAAGGTGGCCAAGGAAATCGATGCCGGTCCCGACCTGGAGCCCAAGCCCGCCGCCGACCAGCAGTCGGCTTTTGTGGTGGCCACCTTTCAGCAAGTGATCCAGAAGATGAAGGAACAGGAGAAGGAACTGGAGCGGCTGCACAAGGCGGAGCGGCAGCGGGGCGACGACGGCCAGCAGTTGATCGCGGCCATTCTGAAGAACCTGCCGACGGGCGTCATGATCGTGAACGTGCGCGGCCAGATCATCGAATGCAATCCTGTGGCTCAGGATCTGCTGGGTCACCAGATTCTGCGAGGCCGCAACTACCGCGAGATCCTCTGGCCCGATTACCGGGCCGGACATGAAGCGCCCGACGCCATGGTGGGTCTGGAGGCGTGTCTGCGGGAAGG
>CAYPHP010000378.1:0-4780 GCA_964410045.1 uncultured Acidobacteriota bacterium
GCTCCGCCGGCAGGCGGCTACCGGCGTGTCTATTCCGAGATCACCGACGCGAATCTCGACCACAACACCAGCCTGCAAGTGTTTCGCCGGGTCGGCGCGCCGAAGTACACCTCGGGAATCGTGGTCTCGCTGCCCAAACCGGATTTCTACATTCCGCCGGGGATTGGTTTTTTACCACAGAGACACAGAGAACACAGAGGAACACCACCGAATTAGTCGTTTCTCTGTGCTCTCTGTGCCTCTGTGGCCAGAATCTGTTCCAGCTCCGGCAACGTAGGCATGGCCTCGGAACAACTCAAGCGGCTGACCACCACGGCGGCTGCGGCATTGCCGTAACGCAGGCAATCGGGCCAGTCCTTGCCCGCCAGGTGGGCATACAGGAATCCGGCGGCAAAGCCGTCGCCCGCGCCGATCGTGGACACCACCTTGATGGGCACGGGCGCCTGGAAGTACTCCTTGCCTCCGCGCACCAGCCGCACGCCTTTGTCTCCCAGCTTCGAGACCACCACGCGAACCTTCTCGCGGAGCCGCTTCACCGCTTCGTCCACGGAGTGCGCTCCGGTCACCAGGCACAGTTCCTGCTCGTTGCCGATGATCACATCCACGTAAGGCAGCGCCAAGCGGGCGAACTTGCCGGCCTGTTCCGGACTCTTCCAGGACATCGCCCGATAGTCCACGTCGAAGACCACGGTCAGACGGGCGCGATGCGCGCGTTGCAGCGCCGACAGCGTGGATTCCTGCGACGGCGATCCGCACAAGCTGGTCCCGTTGGTGGCGAACAGACGCGCTTTCTCCATGAAGCTGAGCGCCGCCGGAGTCACGCGCAGTTGAATGTCGGCGGCTTCCTTGCGCCAGAAGACCTGCGGAAACTTGTCTGGCGGGCTGTTCTCCGTAATGCAGAGCGAGGACTGGTGGCCTTCCACGCGTTGAATGTGGCGGGTGTCTACTTTCTCTTTCTGAAGGAACTCGACCAGGAAATCACCGGCCGCGTCCTTGCTGACCGCCGCGATCATGGCAGTGCGCATCCCCAGCCGCGCCAGGCCCACCGCCTGGTTGGCCGACGACCCGCCCAGGTAGCGGGAGAAGCGGCGCACGTCCTTCAGCGGCACGTGCGGCTCTTCCGACATCAGGTCATAGCCGACGCGGCCGAGGAGTATCGCATCCATCCCGAATGTGTAGTTACGTCTTCTTGCGTGTTCCGGAGAAGGTGCCCTTGATCCCGGCGGCGGGGAGGGTGAACTCGCCTTCGATCTTGTCGCCGTCGATCTTGCCTTCAAACTCCCAGTTGGCTTGCCCGGTTTCGACGGTCAGCTTGAACTTGCCTTCCTTGGCCGTACCCTTCACCGGAGCACTGCCGCTGGCGTTCGAGCCGGTGCCCTTCACTTCTTCGCCCTTCTGGTCCAGGTCAAGCTGGCCTTCGGCATCCGGGCGGTCCGGAACCTTCAGGGTCATGGCCCAGGCACCGGTGAGCGAGGACGTGGAGGCCTTGGCAACAGCGGCCGGCGCGGCAGCGCCTTCACGAGTGCCTTCAAAGGTGCCCTCGACGCTGGCCACGGGCACCGAGAACTTGCCCTTGATCTTGTCGCCGTTCAGCTCTCCCTCAAAGTCGTAGCTGATGTCGCCGGCGGCTATCGACACCTTGAACTTGCCGTCCTTGAAGGTGCCCTTGAGCGGCGCGCTGCCCTGAGCGTTCGAGCCGTTCCCCTTCACTTCCTCGCCGACCTGTTCCATTTCCAACTGGAACTCCCCGTCCGGACGGTCAGGGACCTTGCCCACGCACTTCCAGGTTCCGGTCAAGGGTCCGCTCTTGGCTTGGGCCGCAGCAGAGACGGCCAGAGACCCTCCCACCAACAACACGATCAGAGTCACGAGAGTACGTTTCACAACTGGCTCCTTTGGAGAAATGGTGTCAGCTAATATAGCGCGACTTCTCGGCCGCGCTCAAGAAAGAGGCGTGAAAAGAATTGGCGGCCAGTCGGGCCAGTTCCTCCCGGGTGAAGCCGAAATGCTGGTGGGCCAGCAGGTACTCACGGGTCAGGTCGGTCTCGAACATGGCCGGATCGTCGGTGGAGAGCGAGACGAGGATTCCGGCGTCAAAATACCGGCGCAGAGGATGCCGGTCCAGGCCGGCAACCGCGCCGGTGCGCACGTTGCTCGATAGGCAAATGTCCACCGGGGTCTGCGCGGCGGCCAGGTGCTTCACCAGGTCCGGATCGCGTTCCGCGGTCACGCCGTGACCCAGGCGCTCAGCCCGCAATTCGCGGATCGCGCCCCACATGGATTCCGGTCCGGCCACTTCTCCGGCGTGGGCGGTCAGGCGCAGGCCGTGGCGGCGGGCGTATTCGTAGACCTCCTTGAATTGTTCGGGCCCGGCTTTCTTTTCGTCGCCGCCGATGCCGATGGCGATCACCCCTCGGGTATGAAATCGCGCCGCCAGCTTGGCCATCTGCATAGCCGGTTCCGGTCCGAACTGTCGGGTGGCGTCGAGGATCCAGCGGACCTGCACATTGTGGCGCGCCAAGCCTTCCTGCGCACCGGCCTCGATGCCTTCAAACAGTTCCTCGAAGCTCTGACCCAGCCACAGCATCACGCCCGCCGCGATGAAGACTTCGGCGTAGACCACGCCGTCGCGCTTCAGCCGTTCGATCATTCGCAAGGTCGCCAAATGATAGTCCTGAGGGTTCTTCAGGTGCTCGCAGACGCGCTTGAAGGCTTGCAGAAAACCGGCAAAGTCGGTGTAGCCGTAAAGATCCGGGGACGGTTCCGGCAATCCGTGCGCCGCCGCCAGCCGCGACAGCGTCGGCAGCTCGATCGCTCCCTCCAGATGCAGATGGACTTCCGCCTTGGGCAGCGAGCGAATGTAGTCTTCCATGGTGATGGAACCCGTCAGCGATTTCAGGCATCCTTATAACATAGAGTCTCATGCGTCTTCTCATCTGTGTGGCGCTGCTGGTTCCCGCGCTGTGGGCGGCGGGCGTAAAGCTGATCCTCAAGGACGGCAGCTACCAGACTGTGCGCTCCTATGAAATCAAGGGCGATCGGGTGATCTTCTACAGTCTGGAGCGCAACTTGTGGGAGGAAATGCCCGCGTCGTTGGTGGATTGGAAGGCCACGGAGGAAGCAAAGAAGACCGCCAATCTGGAGAATCTGGAGAAGGCGCGTGAGGTGATCCGCGAAGCGGCCGCCGAGCCCAAGCCCGGCGAGGGCATTGAGGTGGCGCCCGGAATCCGCTTGCCCGACGATTGGGGCGCGTATGCGCTGGTGAGGGGTCAGGTGCTGACGCTTCCCGCCTCCGCCGCGGGCGCCCGCACGGACATGAAGCGCATGGCCATCAGCATCCTGCTGCCCGCACCCATCCTGCGCAATCGCAAGATTGTCGCTCTGCCGGGCGTCAAGGCGCAGACCCAAATGGACGAGCCACCCGCCGCCCTGTTCGTCAGCGGCAAAGCCACGGAAACGTCACGCTTCGTCCTGTTGCGCCTGACCGTGAAGGACGGCTCGCGCGAACTGGAAGCCATCCTGATGCCGCTGATCCGGGGCAAAGCCAAACACCAGGGGAACGAGGTGGACGTAACGCAGGAATCTCTGGACAAAGACACCACCAAGCTCATCCCCCGCCATCCGCTCGCACCCGGCGAGTACGCCATCGTGGAGTTCCTGGACGACAAGCTGAACCTGTTTGTTTGGGATTTCGGGGTGACCTATTCGAAGTGATCTCCCGGTGCGAGATCATAGATGCCTGGGAGGCGGCGGGTCCAGGCGCTGGTCTGCCAGTTGTCGACGCCGGGGGAAGCGGGCAGGATTTCAGGCAAGCGCAGACGGAAGAAACGGGCCAGCGCGCTGACGAAGGGCTCGTAGGCCAAGCGAAGTTCGGCGAACTTGGCCTCCCGGTCCGCGATTGGCCGCAATTCCACGCCGCCTTCGCGCAAGCCCTGTTCCAGGCGACTCCAGCCTTCCGCAGTTAAGCGCGGATCGCCTTCATGCGGAGGAACACGGAAGACCAGGGCCATGTCCACCACCGCGTGGCGGGCCGCAGCGAAGGTCAAGCGCGCCTGATGGCGGTGCTTCGTTTCCACGGACGCCAGCACCAGGGCGCTGGTGTCGAGCATGAACGTGAGCGCCGCCAGCCACGACTGGTTGTCGTGTTGCGAGCGGTAATATGCCAGCACGGGAAAAGAAATGTGGCTCTCCAGAAGTTGCGCCGCCCAGCATTCCCATTCCTCGAGGTAACGGTTTATGTCCGCCAGTTTGCTCCGGCGCGCCAGACGCTTCAGGAACTCGGCGGCGCTAGGCGGCGATCCGGCGCGGGCATCTAGCAGCGAGATGCTGATCTCCCGGCTTGAGAAATGGTTGTAGAGCACCGGCAAGTATCCGATCACCACGGCCAGAAATCCAAAGCCCAACCCGGCCTCGGTGACCACTAATACTTTGCCTAGCGTGCTCAGCGGGGTCACGTCGCCAAGACCCAGCGTGAAAAAAGTCGAGCCGCTCATGTGGAGGTAGGTCAGCAGCGTGTCCGGACCGTCGCCGGCGATGCGGTGAACGGGGGTCTCCAAACCCAGATGCAGGAGGCCGAAGGCGACAACCAGGCCCACCGCCCAGATCACCAGCAGCCCGATCAGCGAGAGCGGGCCGAAGACGGCCATGTATTTCTCTCGGCGGAAGACCGTCGTCCAAAAAGCCCACGCGGTGCGGTAGTAGACGCGCGCCAGACGGAAGCGGTGCGCGACGCGGCGCGGGAAGACCAGCGACTCGAAGCCATCCACGAGGATGATCCAGA
>CAYPHP010000379.1:0-4780 GCA_964410045.1 uncultured Acidobacteriota bacterium
GGCCACTTCTCGTTCACCCAGCATCATCAGGGGAGGCGAAGTCTCCTCATCGGTCTCCACGAACGGTGTTCCATCCTGACCGGGGGCAGCGACCAGCAAACGTCTCTTGCCCGCGAACTGGGCCATCAACAACAGCCGGCCGTCACTGAGGGCCAGCGGAGAATAGGGAGCGCTGATGGTGTCCTTGGAACTGGCCAAGCGTTCCGGAATCCCGCCCGATGCCGCGAACCGCAGCACGTCAAACGGGCGCGACCATTGGTCCGCGTAGAGACTCCCGTCCGCTCCAGCGTCGAGGAAGAAGGGTGGACCGGTCAAGGTCAGCAGGTGGCTGATGGGACCCTTTCCGCTCCGAGGAATGGAAATCAGGTGATAGACGTCGCCGGCCCTGGCGCTGGTTAAGACTGCCGAGCCGTCCGCAGCGATCGCTACGGGTTGCGCGATGCCCAACTCGAGATGAATGTCCATACCGGGAGCCAGGGGCCGGCTGCGGCCGGAAGCCAGATCGAGGACATAGAGATGAGGGGGAGACGCCCCGGCCTTGGCGCCGTCCGGGTTCGGCTCCATAGGGCGTCCCAGGTACGCCACTTCCTTGCCGTCCGGGAAGGGACGGAATATGTCGAGGATGGCGCCGGAGAGCAGCGCGTTCAGGGGCTCCGCGCGCCCCGTTTGAGGCGTGAACCGGTGGAGTTGCAGATCTCCTTGGGTGTTGGTCCGGCCGGCCAAAATACTGCCGTCCGGCAGCAGTTCCGGCATGGCCGCATCCTCGATGACCAGACGTTCTTCCCCTCCCAGCGCCGGAATGCTGTAGATCCCCCGGGGCACGTCCTCGAAGCGGTCGTAGTAGACCTTGGAACTGTCAGGAGACCAACTAATGTTGATCACACTGCCCCGCGTACGATCACGCGTGAGGACCGTCCAGTTGCCGGATCCCGGATTCATAACTGCGACCTGGCTCTGGCCGTCCACAATGGATTGAAAGGCCAAGGTTCGCCCGTCGGGGGAGAGGCGCGGACCGTAGGCGATGCTGGATCCGCCCAGTTGTACTCCGGAGTAAGCAGGAGATGAAACCGGCCGGCGCGTCCGCATCCAAAGATCCGCGGAAATGCCGGCGACAATCAGTCCAAGCGCCAGGACCTGCCAACTCCACCGGCGCGTCGTATTCGGGGCTAGCGCGGCTTGTCCCGACGAGAGAACCGATCCGGCCTGCGTTTCCAGAGTGAAGCTCAAGTCGCGCGCGGACTGAAACCGTTCCTCGGGATTCTTCTCCAGACACTGCCGCACGATACGGTCCAATGCGGGGTCGGAAAGCGGTGGCGGATCTTCCTTCAAGATCGCGTTCATCGTTTCCACTGCCGAGGCGCCGTGGAAGGTCCGCTGCCCGGAGAGCATCTCGTGGAGGATCACTCCAAGGCTGAAGATGTCGGAACGGGAGTCGGCCGGTGTGCCGCGGACCTGCTCGGGCGACATGTACCCGACCGTGCCCAGGGCCACACCGGGAGTGGTCGCCGCGCTCAATGTCTCGGCATCGCCGCCGGTCACCGCCACTTTGGCAAGCCCAAAATCGAGGATCTTCACTCGCCCGTCCGTGGTGACGAAGAGGTTCTCCGGTTTCAAGTCGCGGTGCGTGACGCCCTTGTTGTGCGCGGCAGCCAGGCCCAGAGCCACTTGCCGCGCGTACTCCAAGGCCTTGCGTCGCGGCACCGGCAGTTGATCGCGGAGGGTCGCTCCTTCGAGCAATTCGGAGACCAGGTAGGGAGCACCTTCATGCGCACCGATATCGTAGACCGCCAGAATGTTTGGATGATTCAGCATTCCTGTGGTCCGGGCTTCCAGTTCGAAACGCCGCAGACGGTCCGGATCGGCGGCAAATGAAGCGGGCAGAACTTTGACGGCCACGTCGCGCCCCAGCCGCGAGTCGCGAGCCCGATACACCTCGCCCATCCCACCCGCGCCGAGCGGGGCGAGGATTTCGTAGGGTCCGAGCTTCATACCGGGATTCAAGATGGACGCATTATAGTCTGCGTTTGACGAAGCACCGCGACTTTGCGCCCTGAGGCCTATCTGGAGATTCCCGCGAGTTGCGGAGCAAGGGTCACCTTGATCGCGAGGAAGCAGTAGATTTCGAACAGCTACCACTGGGAGGCTTCTATGGCGAAGAAGAATGGCTTGCAGTACATCCAGTCGAGCTCATCAGAGAGGATATCCTGCCCGAAGCCGGCCCCTCGGTTACCGCCGCGTCCAAAGCGTTGGGTGTTCGCCCGAACGTTTCATGCATGCCCAAAGTCCAAACCCGCGGCGAGCAGGAGCGGAAGCGTTTCGGAACCAGAGGGGCACGGAGAACACACCGATTTCACGTGCCATCAAGGTGATCCTTGGTTCGCACGGTCCGGTTCAGTTTACTCTCTTCGCCAACTCTTCCCGCCAGTTGAGGATCAGGCCCATATGCGTGGGCGCGGAGTCCTGACGGATCTGGATGACCACAAAGCGCCCGGCCGGCGTGACTGCGTAGACGAGTTCAAAGGATCCTTCAAACAGCGCCTTGGCTTTCCCAATGCTTCCGGTCTCCAATTGCACACCGGCGGACATCATGGCGTTACGATTGCGAAAGTAGAGCGACCGCCCGTCGCGCGACCATTGCGGCATTCGGCCGCCTTCCGTGGAGACTTGCCATTTCCGGCCGCCGTCTGGAAACGGCTGCAGGTAGACCTCGTATCGCCCTGATTCGTTCGATTCGTAGGCGATCCATTTTCCGTTCGGCGCAATTACCGGATAGCCTTCGCTAAACGGCGTTTGCAGGAATGGCCGCGGCTTACGCTCGCTCTCCAGGGGCAACACCCAGATATCTGAGCCTGAGGCGGGATCGAATTCCATGAAGGCCAGCAGTTTGCCGTCGGGAGAGAAGGAGCTGGCAAACTGGTCGTGCTCGCTGGTGGCCAGGCGTTCTTCCGGCCCGGTGCCGTCGGCGGATTTCCAGGAGAGATTGGCGGGCAGGCCGGAGGTGTAGGCGATGCGTTTTCCGTCCGGGGACCAAACCGGGTTGCTATCGTTGTTGCCGTTGGTGAGCCGCGAGGCGGTCCCGCGATCCAGGTCGTGCACCCAGATGTCGCGCCGTGGCCCCGCCGGGTTGCTGCGGACCAGGCGGGCGCCGTCCGGCGAAAGCGTGAAGAACAGGCTCATGCCCCGGATCGGCAGGACCGAGTCCTGGGTTCCGTCGGGGCGGAGGAAGGCCAGGGTGCGGGTCAGCTCGCCCATCTCGCCAGCCACGTAGGCCAAGGCGCCCTCGCGCGAAAAACTGTAGTGCGCCCCTCCGGAAAGGTTGGTGACCACGCCGTCGAGGATCGGCACTGGCGTGCTCGTGGTCCGCAGGCCTTCGGGATCAAAGGCCACGGACATCAGTCCGCCGGCCCGCGCATAGATCAGATGGTCCGGGCGGCCGGGGCCGCCGCGCAAATAGCGTGCGTAACTGCCGCCCTGGACCAGCATTCGCCGCTCGCCGGTCGCCAGCACCTGAGCCACGATGCGTCCTTCCTCGAAGCCGGTGTCGTTCCATACGGTGAAAATGACCGCTTTCCCGCCGGGCAGAACGTCCGGCCAGCGATGGCTGAACTCGCCCTTCAACGGCTTGCTCACCTGCTGCGGCTGTCCTCCGGCGGCGGAGACGCGGAACAATCCCGAGCCCGACGTCGGCGTGAAGAAGATGGTGTCATCGTCGGACCAGGCTTCACCGCGCGCGTTGACCGCGTCGCAGAGCGTCACCGGCTCGCCGCCTTGGAGCGCGACCTTCTTCAGCTTGCCGGCGACGAAGAATCCCACCCAGCGGCTGTCGGGAGAGAAGAAGGGATTGGTGGCTCCTTCCGTGCCGGGCAACGGCGTGCTGTCCGGCTGTTCCAGAACGCGCTGGTACAGTTGCGTGCGGCCGCCCTGCATGGCCGTGTAGACCACTCGCGAGCCGTCTGGAGACAAGGCCACAGCGGTTCCCCGCCCCAAGGCCAGCGCGGTGTTGGCCGGCAAGGCCAGCACCGCTCGCACCGGCGAGCGCGACTCCGGCCGTCCCCGCAGGTCCAGGTATTTCCAAGTGACAAACGCCGCGACCGCTGACAGCAGAGCGGTCGCGACCCAAGGCGCGAGGGACGCTCGCGCTGGCCGCCGAAGACCGTCCGTGGCACGCGGCGCAGAAATCAAAGCAGCGTCGGCGATGTCGCGCAGCCGCAGCTTAAGGTCTTTCTGCAGGCACAGCCGCAGCATCTCCACCGGACTCCCGGCCGGCAGCAGCGACCAATCGGGCTCCTGGTTCAGGATCGCAGCCATCGCTTCCGCCGGCGTGTCGCCCTGGAACGCGCGCTTGCCGGTGAGCATCTCAAAGAGCACGCAGCCGTAGGCCCAGATGTCGGTGCGCCGGTCGACTGGTTTTCCCTTGGCCTGTTCCGGCGACATGTAGGATGCCGTGCCCAGGATTGTTCCACTGCGCGTCGCGGAGACGGACAACGTCGGCGAGTCCGGCGTGCGGGGCGCGGCGTCCTCGACGGCCTTCGCCAGGCCGAAATCCAGCACCTTCACCCGGCCGTCGGGCGTCACCTTGATGTTGGCGGGCTTCAGGTCGCGGTGGACGATCCCCTTCTCGTGTGCGGCCTCCAGGGCGTCGGCAATCTGGCGCGCCATGGCCACCGCTTCGTCCACCGGCAGCGGGCCCTGGAGCGTCTCGCCGGGCACCAATTCCATCACCAGGGCCGCGCCTTCCATTCCGTAGATCTGAGCGATGTTGGGATGGTTCAGGGCGGCC
>CAYPHP010000380.1:0-4768 GCA_964410045.1 uncultured Acidobacteriota bacterium
CACGGAGAGCACCGAGCCGGAAGGTGAAGGCCATACCCTGTTCCGTGACCACTTAGTCTAGTTCGTACGTGCGGAAGGAGCCGCGACCGTCCGGGAGCGGTTGCGGACTGGGAAACACCGCTTGTTGACGCGCGCGGCTCATCCGGAGCGAGACAGCATCGCGACGACCCTAGCCGTCGAAGACCTTGCGTCTTAGAAGATCACCCTCAGCCCAAGCTGCAGGACCCGCGGATCGCGAGTCGACGTAACCTGTCCGGAAGAGGCGCGAGTCTGCACACCCGCCGCGTTGAATTGGATGGTCGTATCCAGACCGTTGTATTGGGTGTGATTGAACAGGTTGTAGGCCTCGGCGCGCAACTGGAAGCGGAAGCGCTCCTTGACCGTGAAGTTCTTGAACAGCGACGTATTCCAATTGCCGATTCCCGGTCCGCGGATGGGCGTCCGGGGCATGTTGCCGAAGTTGGCCCAGGTGATCGGCGGACAGCCGCTATTGGTGCATGTTGCCGGAGTGACCGCCGTCGGCATGGTGAACGCCGCCGTATTGAAGTATTCGTCAAAAGTACGCTTGTCTTTCGGCAGGATGGGATTGCCCGACATGATCGGCCGGACACCATCGCCGCCCCCGACGAAGTTGATGGTCGGCGAGGTGGTCATGCTGATTTCCTGTGGGGTCCCGCTGATGAAGCTGGTGATGTCGGAAACCTGCCAACCGTCGAATAGCGCCCGCACTACCGGGTTGGGGAACCAGCGGCTCAGCTTGGGCACGTCCCACAGGAAATGGAACGTCAAGATGTTGGGCCGGTCGTAGGACGCCAACCCGTAGTTCCAGAATCTGCGGTCCAAGTAGAGCGCCACCTGATTTGTGCCGCCGGAGGAAGAGCGTCCGGTGCTGTCGCCCTCCGCGTAGGACATGGCCTTCGATCGTGTGTAGACCACACCAAACTGCAGACCTCTGGCGAAACGCCGGTTCACCTGAATCTGCAGCGAATGGTAGCTGGAGTTGCCCTCAAAGATCTGTTGGGGGATGTTTCCATAGCCCATGTAGGGGCGGAAGTAGTTGTCAGCCAGCGGCGTATTGGATTGCGGGTTCAGGTTCCGCGGCAGGAACTGCGCCCCGTAGGGCACGGTGTTGAGCTGGATGACTTCGCCCAAGTGCCGTCCGAAGCTGCCGACGTAGGAGATGTCAACCATCGTGGCCCAGCCGATGTTTCGCTGGATGCCGAAGTTGGCGTGATACGCGGTCACCGTCTTGGCATGGGGATCGATGTCGCGGGAGAAATTGCTCGGCGACAGCAGACCCGTGGTATTCACCGCGGTGGCCACCGTTCCGTAAAAAGCCTGCGGATTGTAAATGGCCGGCGGGTTGAAGAAGAGATTGCCGAGGGTGCCGGCGTCGGCGCGCGGATTGTAGAAGATCCCGCCTCCGCCACGGATCACTGTCTGGCGGCTGCCAAACGGTTGCCAGGCGAAACCGAAGCGCGGCCCGAATATGACGCCGTTGCCATAGACCATGGAGTTGGGGAACCCGTTGGAGCCCGGAGTGACGATTCCGTTCAAGGGATTCCCGGTGCCGGGGACAATCAACCCGGCATACACCGAGGGCATCTCTTGTCCCGTGATCGGATTGATCACCACATTCCGCGTGCCGATGCGCGCCGGCCGGAAGAGCGTAGGAGCCTTCGACGGGTCAAAGGTGGAGGGAACGAAATTACCGGCGTTCTTGTTAGCCGGCTCTTGAGGGCGCGCCCAGGTGAAGCGCATTCCCACGTCCAGCGTCAGGCGGTTGGTGGCCTTCCAGTTGTCCTGGAGATACCACTCCATAATCCGCGTGATCGGCGCATAATCCACGCGGTTGGTGGCCTCGGTGTAGGTGTTGTAGTTACCCAGGATGGCGTTGGCGTACGCGTAGCCGGCGTCCAGCGGATTGTTAGTCGTGGTCCCAAAGTTGAAGTTCCCTGGAAAATTTGCGCCGCCCGCCTGGTGATACTGGTTGTACTGAACGCGCTGGAAGAGCAGACCGGCCTTGAAGATATGGCCTTGCCAGATCTTGCTGATCCCCTGTGTGAAGCTGATGGCCATGGAATCGTCCACCATGGGGAAGCGGCCGTCATAGTTCACCTGGGCCGGGCTGCTCACGCCGCCAAACGACATTGCCGGCAGCAACCCCAGGGGATTGTTCTTGGGATAGGTTTGGGCGATGTTGATTCCGTAGGTCGCGCGCTGGTAAGCCTTCAGGCCGGCGTCGGTCAGTTTCTGATCTTCCGTCCACAGGTTCAGGCCCAAGGTGGTTTCACTAATCAGCGTCGGGTTGATGATGTAAGTGAAGTTGCCGCCGACGTTGGGCATGGTTTGCGCGTAATTGACCTCCGCCAGTCCCCACTGGTTTTGGATCGCCGGAGTGGTCATGCCGATCTGTTCGCTCTTGAACCCCGAGGCCCGCACCCACAACCGCGCTTTGTCGGTGATGTTGTAATCCACGCGGAGAATCTCCTGGTGCACGGGAATGCGCTGGGTACTTCCGATCTGGAAGTTGTAAGCGAAGCGAGTGATCGCCGTGTTGGTCGCGTTGGGCAGCGGGAAAATGCTCAGGAGCTTGGCCGAATTCGCATCGATGCGCGCGGCGGGAATGATGTTATTGGGGAAGCATCCGGCGTTGTTCGTGGTGGTGCACGGCAGGTTCAGCAGGGGATCCCGAATCGGGATCCGCACCCCGTTGGTGTTGACACTCGCGGAGAAATTGCCTTGACGTTCGAGCTCCGTGGGCACCGTAAAGTTGCGCACGGCCTCCGGCCGCTGGTTGGGCAGAATCTCCTGGGAGAAGAAGAAGAAAAGCTTCTGCTTGTCGGAATTGAATTTGCCCGGCCAGAAGATGGGGCCGCCGATGTTGTAGCCGGTGGTGTTGAAGCGGTACCGCTGCCGCGCGATGCTCTGACGGTTGTTGAAGAAGGTATTGGCATTCATGGCTTCGTTGCGGTTGTAGTAGTAGCCGCTGCCGTGGAACTGCCGGCCGCCGCCCTTGGTGATGATGTTGATCACCCCACCCGACGCGGTTCCGTACTCCGCCGGGTAGGAATTGGTGAGCACCTTCACTTCGGCGATCGCGTCCATGTTGATGGGCGATTCGGCGGTTTGGCCGCGCGCGGTGTTGCCCGAAATCCCGTCGATGTTGATGGCGTTGTAGTTGTTGCGCATCCCCTGCATGGTGGGCGTGCTGAACTGCCCTAAGGTGTCGCCGCCGGTGGAATCGTTGACCACGCCGGGCAGGATCTGCAGCAAGGCCATCACGTCGCGGCCGCGGGCCATCAGGTCGGTGATCTGCTTGGAGTCGAGCAACGCCGATTGCTCACCGCTGGCCGTCTGGACCTGGGCGCCTTCGGCGCGCACTTCCACCACCTCCGAAACTGCGCCGACCTGCAACATCAGGTCGCCGATGGAGATCCGGTCGGATGCCGCCAGCCGCAGGTCCTTCTGACCGTACTGCTTGAACCCGGCGGCCTTCACCGTCAGCGTGAAGATGCCTGGTTGAATCTCGGCAAAGACGAAGTCGCCACCCTCGGTGGTGGTCAACACGCGGGTGTCGTTCGTCGCTTGGTTTACCAGACGGACTTCGGCCGCCGGCACCGCCGCGCCCGAGGGATCGATCACCCGGCCGCTGATGGTGCCGCTGGACGTCTGGGCACATACCATCATGCTGAACGACAGCAAAATGGAAAGAAAAAGAATCGCAAAGATGCGCTTCCCCATAGACCCTCCCCAATGGCGTTAGCGCTACAGTAACTCTGGGAAAAGCGTACGCCCCGAAAAAGCGGATGTCAAGCGGGATGGGTGGCTTGGCGCACTAATTGTGCCAGAGCCTGAATGAAGGCGGGAGAGTCGTTCAACCCTTCGGTGATTTCAAACTTGCGGATGCCGAATGTGAGGGCTTCTTCGCGGGCTTCTTCGGCGATCTCGTGCAGGGTCTCAATGTGATCGGAGACGAAGGAGACGGGTACCACCAGGACATTGCGGACACCACGGCGGCCGAGGTCGTTGAGCGTTCCCAACAACGTGGGCTGTAACCACCGCCCCGGGCCCACCTTGCTCTGGTAGCAGATCACGTGCGGATAACGCCAGCCACCCATCTCCATCACCAGGCGCGTGGTCGCCTCGACCTGGTCGCGATACGGGTCGCCCGCCTCCACGCAGCTTTCGGGAATGCCGTGCGCGCTGAAGAGCAAGTGAATGCCCTCCGTCTCAGCGCCGGTGAAGGTGGCCAGCTTCTGATCGATCCGTTCCACCTGCGCCTCGAGATAAGGCCGGTAGTCGTGGAACCCGCGGACCACATGCACCGGAATACCGTTCTTGCGGTGGAGGCGGTTCCATTCATTCAGACTGCTGCCGGTGGTGGTCTTCGAGAACTGGGGATAAAGCGGCAGCAGGACCACTTCGCTGAACCCCTCTCGCTCGACTTCGGCAACGGCTTCTGCGATTAGCGGATGCCAATAGCGCATGGCGACGACGACGCGCGCCGGCCCGGTTCGACAAAGTTCCGCTTCGAGCGCCACGGCCTGGCGGCGCGTGAATTCTTTCAGCGGTGACGCGCAACCCAATACCGCTCCGAAATGTTCCGCCATGTGCGCGTAGTGGGAAGCAACTTTGCGGGCCCTGCGGTTGGCCACCAGGCGCGCCAGCGGTTCGCGGGCCAGGCGGGCAAACGGGAAGTCGATGATGTCCGGGTCTCGGAAGAGGTTGTAGAGAAACGGCTCGACGGCCTCGGCCGAGTCCGGGC
>CAYPHP010000381.1:0-2714 GCA_964410045.1 uncultured Acidobacteriota bacterium
CGCGGTACATGGCGATGTCGGCGTCCCTGAGAACGTCCTCCGGACGCTCATACCCTGTGGAACTCAGGGCTATTCCCATGCTGGCGGTCGTCACCAGGGAGTGCCCCTCCACCTGGAAGGGCTGCATCAACTTCTTGCGAACCCGATCCACCGTGCGGGCCGCCGTGTTCGGGTGCTTGATTTCGTCGAGCAAGAGCACAAACTCGTCTCCACCAAGGCGTGCAACCGTATCGGTGGTGCGCAAGCAGGTCTGAAGTCTGCGCCCCACTTCCAGAAGCAGGCGATCCCCAACAAGATGGCCCAGGCTATCGTTGACCACCTTAAAGCGATCCAGGTCGAGAAAGATGACCGCGAACAGGTAGTCCGGGCGGCGGTTCGCTCGGGCCAGAGATACGCCGAGACGGTCGAGGAACAAAGTCCTGTTGGGTAGGTCGGTCAACGCGTCATGATAGGCATTATGACGTAGCTGCTCCTCAAAACGCCGGCGTTCGAGACCTTGGCCCAGCTCAACCCCGATGGTGGACAGGACCTGCAGCAGCGCCTCGTCCGGTGGAGTAGGTTTGTCGCAAAAGAACTCGAGCACCGCTTCGATCTTGTCGCTAACCAGGACCGGAAAGCCGAGAGCAACCCGCAGGCCGAGCTCGCGGGCCACGCCGGCCCTGGGGCATGTGCTATCCTGGCCCGGTTCGTCATCCCACACCGGAATGCCATGCTCGAAAACTTTGCCGGGCAGGCCCGTCCCCGGTCCGAAGCTGGAAGTCACAGTGGCCTCCCGAAGCGGCGCATACCGCTCCGGATCCTTAAGCTGCCAGATGGCTGATGTAACTAACCGGCCTTCTTCGCCTTGCTTGGGGAACAAGCAATGACCGATTGGAAATCCGGTGTGCGTGCAGACCTGTTCTACGGCGATCTCCATGGCTTCGCGGAAGGTGGCTGCCTCGTTGGCCAGGGTCGCCACGCGGGTCAGCAATTGATAACGCTCCTTCTCGAGTTGAAGGAGAAGGTCGCGCTTTTGCAGCGCCTCATGAAACAGCCTTTCGTTGGTCGCCCGGATCCGCGCGCACAGGTCGCTGAAGAGGCCAAGCAGTGAGCGCGGCGACTTCAGGAGTAGCTGCAGGAATTCGTCACGGCCGAGTACAAACAAATCACACAATTCCAGGGTGGTTACGCTGGCGGACCGCGGGCCACCAGCGAGCAGCGCCAGTTCGCCGAAAAAATCGCCTTTCTTGAGCCTGGCCAGCTCGACCTCCTGTTTTTCACCTATTTGTCGGCAGACTTTCAAGGAACCGGAAAGAATCACATACAGAGCGTCCGGTTGGGCGCCTTCGGCAAAGATCAGCGTATTGGCGGGTCTGGTCTCCTGTCTTCCGGCACGCACAACCTCCCCGAGTTGCTCCGGCGATAGGTCGTGGAACAGGGGCCCGTTCCGCAGCAATACTTCCAGAGACATTACCTATTCCTCTCGACCCTGGATGGTCCAGATCGGGTTTCGCAGGCATTGTACGCGAAGTCAGATACACCAGGTGTGAAAACCTGACGCAGGTTCGGGTTCGCTTTAGGCTAGTAGATGTAACCCTGCAAGGGAAGGGATAGAAATTAAGCCTGCTGGGCCTCAGACTTTGTGAAAATGCTTGTCAAAGTCGACCGTCCACTCGAGGGGCGAAGTGAGCCGGTCCCTGAGGGATTGGCTGGTTCCTGAGCCAATTTCAAGGATTCGCTCGCCGTTTGTTGCGCGCAGCATCTCGACCCCCGGTGCGCGCAACGGCTGCTCAGTGGGCTCGGCAAGGGGATCGTAAACGTCCAGAAGGCCCGAGTTTCCGCGCTATGCGTTGGGGGCGCGTTCGATATCCGCCCCGACGGCGGCCAGTTTTTCATCCATGCGTTCGTAGCCCCGGTCCAGGTGATAGACGCGCTCGACCACAGTCTCACCCTTGGCCACCAGGCCGGCCAGCACCAGCGACGCAGACGCGCGCAGGTCGCTGGCCATCACCGCCGCGCCGCTCAGCGGCAGGCCGCCGCGGACGATGGCGCGGCGCCCGTCCACCTGGATCTGCGCGCCCATTCGGGTCAACTCCTGCACGTGCATGAAACGATTTTCGAAGATGTTCTCAGTGATCACCGCGGCGCCCTCGGCCTGGGTCATCAGGGTCATGTATTGCGCCTGCATGTCGGTGGCAAACCCTGGATACTCTTCGGTGGTCATGTCGCGGCAACGGAAGTTGCCGTGAACGCGGACGCGCAACGCCGACGATTTCGGCGTGGTTACCTCTACGCCGGCGTCCTGCAGTTTCCAGACCACCGCGGAAAGATGATCGGGACGACAGTCCTCCAATGTGAGGTCGCCGCGCGTGATCGCTCCAGCCACCAGAAACGTTCCGGCCTCGATGCGGTCTGGGATCACGGTGTGCTTAGCGCCCTTCAGGCTGGCGACGCCTTTGATGCGGATCACCGGCGTACCCGCGCCCTGGATCTTCGCGCCCATGCGGCTCAGCAGTTGCGCCAGGTCCTGCACCTCTGGCTCGCGCGCGGCGTTTTCCAGCACCGTTTCGCCCTTGGCCAGGACCGCGGCCATCATCAGGTCTTCCGTGCCGGTAACGGTGATCTTGTCGAAGAGGACTTTGGCGCCGCGCAGACCGCCCTTCGGAGCGCGCGCTTCAATGAAGCCATGCTCCTGGACCAATTCGGCGCCGAGTTTTTCGAGACCCTTGATGTGC
>CAYPHP010000381.1:2724-4756 GCA_964410045.1 uncultured Acidobacteriota bacterium
CAGATCAATCGGTCGCGCGCCGATGGCGCAGCCGCCGGGCAGGGAAACGCGGGCAACTCCGCACCGCGCCAGCAACGGTCCCAACACCAGTGACGACGCGCGCATCGTCTTGACGATCTCGTAGGGCGCTTCCGGATTGGCAATGTTCTCCGCGCAGACCACCACGCGTTCGCCGGTGCGCTCCACTTGCACGCCCATATGCGAGAGCAGCTTGCGCATAGTGGCCAGGTCCCAAACGTCGGGGACGCGGTCGAGAGTTACCGGCCGGCCTGTGAGCAGAGTGGCCGCCAGCGCCGGCAGAGCCGCGTTCTTCGATCCGGAGATCGGGACTTTGCCGCGAAGCGGCTTGCCGCCGTGAATTACGAATTTGTCCATTGATTCATTGACTCATTGATTCATTGTTCAAGTCAATTCCTTGCCGCGCACAAAGACCTGCCGCACGTTGAGTTCCCGGTCCAACAGGACCAGGTCGGCGTCGGCGCCGGGAGCGATCACGCCTTTCTGTGCGGTAATCCCCATGAGCTTGGCCTGATTCCAGGTGACCATGCGCACCAGGTCTCGGACAGGCAGGGCAGTGCAATCCCTCAGATTGCGCAGCGCGCGGTCGAGCGTCAAGATGCTTCCGGCCAGAATGCCGTCCAGGCTGCGGACGGCGCCGTCGCGGGTTTCCACGTCCAACTGACCCAGCCGGTAGCGTCCTTCGGGCATGCCCGATGGCGCGACGCCGTCGGTGATCAGCAGCACGCCCTCCGGACCCTTGGCTTTCAGCAGCAGACGCATGGCCGCGGTGTCCACGTGGACGCCGTCGGCAATCAGTTCGGCGGCCACGCGCTCGTCGAGCAGCGTGGCGGCGATCACGCCGGGATCGCGGTGTGAGAACGGGCGCATCGCGTTAAACGTGTGGATGGCGTGGCGGACTCCCAGGCCAATGGCGCGCTGGGCTTCGGCGAAGGTCGCGTCCGTGTGGCCCATGGCCACGCGGACTCCCTGCGCCGCGGCGGCGTCCATGACTTCCAGCGCTCCAGGGACTTCGGGCGCCATCGTCAAGATCCGCAAGTGACCGCCGGCCGCCTGGTAGAACTCCTGGAATTGCGCCGCGGTGGGAGGCAGAACATGCTGCGGCGGATGGACGCCCAGCCGCTTGTGGCTGATGAACGGCCCTTCCATGTGGATGGCCAGGGGCTGAGCGCCGTCAGGGGCGAGAGACGAGGGCGCGCACCCGATCCAGTCTCCCAACCGTTCGAGCGCTTCCAACGTGTGCGGCACTCCAGCGGTGACCGTGGTGGCGAAGAAAGACGTGGTTCCCTTGCGGGCCAAGGTGCGGCTGGCGGTGGCCAAGGCCTCGGGACTGCCTTCCATCAGGTCGTGCCCGCCCGCGCCATGCACATGCATGTCAATGAAACCGGGCGTCAGGATCTGGTCCAGCGCATCAATCCGCCGCGCGGTACGCGGGATGCGAATGCCTCGGCCGACGTTGGAGATCTTGCCGTCTTCGATCACGACCGTGGCTTCGGCGAGTTCGCCGCACACTTCGACACCAGACTCCGGTGGAGGCGCGAGGACCACGCCGGCTGTGATCGCGAGCCTCATGCTCCGCGATAAAGCTCGATGGCCCGCCGCAGATTCCGGCCGGACTTCTTCAGCAGCTTCTTGGCCTCGTCGCGATCGATGCCCAGCACCTTCTGCAGGATCGTCAGGCCGCGCTCCACCAGCTTGGCGTTCTTCAGGTGCACGTTGATCATGTAGTTGCCGTAGACATGGCCTGTGCGGATCATGGCTCCGGTGGTGAGCATGTTCAACACCATCTTCTGGGCGGTGCCTGCTTTCATGCGTGTGGACCCGGCAATCACTTCGGGACCGGTCACCGGGCAGATGGTGATGTCGGCGACCTTGGAGATCGGCGAATCGGGATTGGAACACAAGGCAATGGCGCCCGCGCCGATCTTGCGAGCGTACTCCACGGCGCCGATGGCGTAAGGCGTACGTCCGCTGGCAGTGATGCCCACCACCACGTCGCGCGGTTTCAGGCGGC
>CAYPHP010000382.1:0-4754 GCA_964410045.1 uncultured Acidobacteriota bacterium
CGATTCAAAGACCTGATGAACGAAGTGAAGAAAGAGACCGGCGTGAAAGGCAAGCACCTATTCCATCCGGTGCGCGTGGCTCTGACCGGCCGCGCATCCGGTCCGGAGATGGACAAACTGCTGCCGTTGTTGGAGCAGGGCGCGGCCCTGGACCTGGTGAAAGGACCGCGCAAACGCCTGGAGGAGTTTCGCGAGAAATGCCCACTGTCGTAGGCCAGCACGCAGTGCGCGAAGCGCTGCGTGCGGGGCGAGCGATCGAAGAAGTCCACATCCAGCAGGGCGGGGAGCGCCATCATGGCGCGATCCTCGACCTCTGCCGCAAGTCCGGCGTCGCGGTGCGAGTCACGCCGCGCCCGGCGCTCGACCGGCTAGCCGGCGGCGCCGTGCACCAGGGAATCGTAGCGGTGATCGCGGCGCAGGCGTACACAGAGCTCGACGATGTGCTCGCGCGGCTCTCGCAAGCCGGCAGACCCGGCTTGCTGGTGGTCCTCGACGGCGTCGAGGATCCGCACAACCTGGGCGCGGTGATCCGCACGGCGGAGGCTGCCGGCGCCGACGCGGTGATCATTCCTGAGCGTCGCGCCGCCGGGCTCACGCCCGTCGCCGCCAAGGCGGCCGCCGGAGCGCTCGAGTATCTGCCGGTCTGCCGCGTCACCAACATCAACCGCACCCTCGAGGAGCTGAAGGAGCAGAGCTACTGGGTGATCGGCGTAGACGAGCGCGGCAAGAACTTTCGAGAACTCGACTATCGCGGCGGCTGCGTGCTGGTGCTGGGAGCGGAAGGCCACGGACTGCACCAACTCGTCCGCCAGAAATGCGATTTCCTGGCAGCCATCCCGGCGGCTGGCAAAGTGGGTACTTTGAACGTTTCCGTGGCCGCAGGTATCGTATTATTTGAAGCTCTGAGACAGCGCACGTAGTGGCAGACACCGCACAACCCGGGCTCGGCATGCGTTCCCGCATCGTGGTCGCCACCACGGTGATGCTGACGTTCATCAGCTTCTGGCGCGCGGCGGCCATCGTCCTGAACGACCTGGGCTCCTCGGCGTTTTACGCCGTGGGCATCGCCTGGGAGTCCTTCGGACCCTCCGCGCCCTGGATGATTTTGGCGGTGATGCTCTTCGCCAACCTGGTCCGGGGCGTGTACATCGAGAGTTGCGCGATGTTCGTCCGCGGCGGCGTCTACCGCGTGGTGAAGGAAGCCATGGGCGGGACCATGGCCAAGTTCTCCGTCTCGGCCCTGATGTTCGACTACATCCTGACCGGGCCCATCAGCGGCGTCTCTGCCGGACAATACCTGGCCGGCCTGTTGAACGACCTGGGCGCATCCACCTTGCTGGCCTCCCACAACCTCGGCTTCCACGTCCCAAAGGACCTGGTGGCGATGACGTTCGCCGTGGCCGTCACGATTTATTTCTGGCGCCGGAACGTCCACGGTCTCCACGAGTCCAGCGAGCGCGCCCTGCAGATCATGTGGGTGGTCACCTCGATGGTGGTGGTGATCCTGGTGTGGAGCGCGGTGACGCTGTGGCAGACCGGCAACATCAATCTGCCGCCGCTGCCAACCACCGAGAACTTTCACTTTCATGAAGGCTCTCTCGGCTGGCTGCAGAACACCGGCCTGCACCACATCTGGATCTTCGCCTTCCTCTTTGCCTTCGGACATTCCGTGCTGGCCATGAGCGGCGAGGAATCGCTGGCCCAGGTGAATCGCGAGATCGAGCATCCCAAACTCAAGAACCTGAAGCGCGCGGGAATCGTCATCGGCATCTACACCCTGATCTTCACGGCTGGCGTCGGCTTTCTGGCCCTCATCCTTATCCCACCCGGCCAAGTGGCCACGTACAAAGACAACATCATCAGCGGCCTGGCCATGAACGTCGCCGGACCGCTCGGCGCCCGGCTGGCGTTGCAGGCGTTCGTTGTGCTGGTGGGTGTGCTGATGCTCTCCGGCGCGGTGAACACCGCGATCATCGGTTCCAACGGGGTGCTCAACCGGGTGGCCGAAGACGGCATTCTGCGTGACTGGTTCCGCCGCCCGCACAAGAAGTACGGCACCACCTCGCGGCTGATCAACATGGTGGTGGCGCTGCAGATCTTCACCATCGTCGCCAGCCAGGGCGACATCCTGGTCCTCAGCGAAGCGTACGCCTTCGGGGTGATCTGGAGCTTCACCATGATGACCATGTCGACGCTGGCGTTGCGCTTCCAGCATCCCGCGGGCCGGGAGTGGCGCCTGCCTCTCAACATCCGTATTGGGAAAGTGGAGATCCCGGTCCTGCTGGGGATGATCGCCCTGGGCCTGCTGGCCATCGCCGTCACCAACCTGCTGACCAAGAAAGTGGCCACCATTTCCGGGCTTGGATTCACCGCGGTGATGTTCGTGGTTTTCACCATCTCCGAGCGCATCACCGCCAAGGAGCGCGCCAAGCACGCAGGCATGGACCAGTTCCGGCTGCACCACGAAGACTTGATCAGCATGGAGAACGTCGGCGTGCAGGCGGGCAACATCCTGGTGGCCGTTCGCGACGCCAACACCCTCGGCCATCTGCGGGCCGTCCTGGAGCGCACCGATACGGGAGAGAAAGACGTGGTGGTGATGACCACGCGTTTGGTGCGAGGCATGGATTTCGCCGGAGAGTTTGTGGCCGACGAGCATCTCTTCAGCGAGCACGAGCAGAACCTGTTCACCCGCGTGGTCTCACTGGCGGAGAAACTGGGCAAGCCCGTGTCGCTGGCCGTGGTGCCAGGCACCGATCCCTTTGAAGCGATCCTGCTGACCGCCACGCGCCTGCAATCCGGGCTGATCGTGGTGGGAAAGTCCAGCACGATATCCGACACCGAGAAGGGACTGATGGCCGGGCGGGCGTGGGAGAAGCTGCCGCAGCCCCGGCCGCGCATCAACCTGGAAATCCTCGATCCGGAGCGGGAGAGCCGCGTCTTCCACTTGGGCCCGCACGATCCGCGGCTGCGTCCGGAAGACCTGGAGACTCTGCACCGCCTGTGGCTGGAACTATCCTCGCGCCCCGACCTGCGCAACCTGCACCACCATCAGGTGGTCACCGTCGCGTTGCGACGCCTGGCCACCGGGCTGCGTCGCGGCGGGGAAGCCGAGGCCATCCTGCAGGAGTTGCGGAATCTGGCCGGGCCGCCGGAGAGGCCGAAGAAATAGCGGGTTAGCGGGTTGGCGCTTAGCGGGTGAGTCCGTCGAGCAACTTTGCTAAGACATCCGCCGCAGAGTAGTGCAGCCCTTCAGCGGGCAGGAAACGCTTGACGCCGGGGAGGTCATCGCCGGACGTGATGAGCCCCGCTTCCTCGTACTTGCTGCCGCGTACTTGCGGATACCCGGCGGTGGCCACCAGCGAATTGCAGAGACACTTTCTCCCGGCGGTATCTTCCGGACTTCCACCCTTGGACTGATACACCGTCACCGGCTCGGCCGGACAGCGGAAGGCGATCTCGCCTTCGGGAGTCCGGTAGGCTTCCCGCAAATATCCAAGATCGCAAACACGCGGCCTCGAAAGGTACACTTCCTCCTCTGAAACCGTGCCTTCGAGGTGCGCGACCTTGAACGGGAAGCTGGTGGGCGAAGCCACCGAGTCGGTGGAAACTCCGGCGCCGCCCGCGGCGACTTTCCGGAGCAGGGCCTGCTTGTAATCGTCTCGCAGCCCGGACTCCACGCAGAACGCAAAGGGAGTCCCGACTTGAACGCCCGCGGCTCCCGCCGCCAGAGCTTCGCGAAGCTTTTCGGGTGCACCGTATCCTCCGGCCAGCCAGAAAGGCAATCCCAGTTCGCGGACCTTGCCCAGGTCCACGCGATCGCGCTCGCCGTAGATCGGCTCGCCGGCGGCGTTGTATTCCACCTTGCCCCGCGGCGGCGCGTTGTGTCCTCCCGCCGTCGGCCCTTCGATGATGAAACCGTCCACGCGCCCGTTGGATCGCTTGACCATCGTGGCGGCCAGCGCGTTGGAGGCCACAATCGCCAGGAACTTCGGGCGAGCGAGCGGCGGAAGATCGCGCTCCATGTATTCGCGGGGACTGAACGTGATGGTGGTATCGTCGCCGTCAACCGCGCCCACCACGTACAGCGGATAGGTCGCTGGCTCGTGATGGACGAAGTGGTCGAGGATGCCGGGAATCTTGACCGGAATCCCCGCGCCCATCAGGATGTATCCCACTCCCGCGAGCATCGCGCCGTAGATGGAAGCCAGGTGCGGGATCTGGATCTTTTCCAGGTAATTGATTCCCACGGGATGGTCGTGGCCTTCACGGGCCAGAAAAATCTCCACGAAGTTGCCCGCCACGCAAAGTTCCATGATCTCGCGCGGGCTAACCTTCGAGTACATCGGCAGCCGCTTGTAGGACGCCGTCTCGGGCTTGCCGCCGGGGATGTAGTAGGTCTCGCGGACGCGCGCGGCCATCGCCGGGAAGGGAAAATGGTCCAGGGCCCGCCGCATGTGCCCGCCGGGATCGCCGTCCTGCAGGCGCCGCGCGAGAATCTCAGCCAGCGCTGTTCCGGAGACCACGCCGAGCTGTCCGAGCCGCGAAACGGCGTTGGCCAGCTTCCATGACGAGATGGCTACGCCCATGCCGCCTTGAATGATCCTGGGGTTTGCGCCGATGTCCACTCTGGCGCGATTTTATCATGTGGTTGAAACCACGGATGAACACCGATGAACACGGATCAGTTCATCGCGTCTTCCAGGTGCATTCCCTCATCTGGTGATATACGACTTGAGCTGGATACGCGTTCA
>CAYPHP010000383.1:0-4741 GCA_964410045.1 uncultured Acidobacteriota bacterium
GTCGGCGGGTTACGCGGTCTACGATGTGCAACCCGCTACTTCCGCTGCGCCGTCGACGCTCAAGGTCAGCGAGTCATCGCTCGAGAACGCGCGCTACCGCGTTGGTCTTGATCAGAACGGTGACGTAGCCTCTATCTTCGACAAGAGCATTCACAAAGAGCTGCTTTCGGCGCCGGCACGCCTCGAGATTCGAACCGACAAGCCCACCGAATGGCCGGCCTGGAACATGGACTGGGCGGACCAGACGAAACCAGCACGCTCGTACGTAACGGGCCCAGCGAAGATCCGCATTGTCGAAAACGGTCCCGTGCGCGTGGCGGTCGAGATCGCCCGCGAGGCCGAAGGGTCCAAGTTCATCCAGACGGTCCGGCTGTCCGCTGGTGACGCCGGCAATCGCGTGGAGTTTGCCAACGTCATCGACTGGAAGACGGCCGAGGCCAACCTGAAGGCTGCTTTCCCGTTGACCGCCGCCAATTCCGTGGCTACTTACAACTGGGATATCGGCACGATTGAGCGGACGAACAACGACGAAAAGAAATACGAAGTCGCGTCCCACCAGTGGTTCGATCTCACCGACAAGAGCGGATCCTACGGCGTGACGGTGCTCTCCGACTGCAAGAACGGGTCGGACAAGCCGGATGACAGCACGTTACGTCTGACGCTGATCCGCACGCCGGGAATCAGCGATCGCGGGCGCGCCTACAGCGACCAGTCCTCGCAGGATTGGGGACATCATGAGTTTGTCTACGGTCTGGCGGGTCACGCCGGCGACTGGCGTCAGGAGCAAACCGATTGGCAAGGCTATCGCCTGAACCAGCCGCTGATCGCGTTCGAGAGTCCGAAGCACGCCGGGACACTGGGCAAGACCTTCTCGCTCATGAATCTGAACAGCAGCCGGGTCCGCGTATTGGCGCTGAAGAGAGCCGAGGAAAGTGAAGAGCTGATTGTCCGCATGGTAGAGACGATCGGCCGGCCGGCACAGGGCGTTCGTGTAGCGTTCGCCGGAGCCGTTGCCGCGGCGCGGGAAGTCAACGGACAAGAGCAGCCGGTCGGCGCGGCGACCGTGAAGGGCGGAGAATTGGTCACCGACTTCACGCCCTATCAGGTGCGGACGTTTGCTTTGAAGCTGGCGCCAGCCGCTGCCAGAGTGGCGCGACCAGCGTCGCGGCCCGTGGTCTTGACCTACGATCGCTCGGTGGCGACGCCCGACGGACGTCCGTCCGCCGGAAGCATGGACGCGCGAGGCCGCGCGCTGCCGGCCGAGATGCTGCCGCGGGAAATCGCGTTTGCGGGGATCCAGTTCGCGTTGGCGCCATCGGGAGAAGGGAAGCCCAACGCAATAACCGCGCAAGGTCAAACCATCAATCTGCCCGCCGGTCAACGGCTGTATCTGCTGGCCGCCGCCGACGGCGATCAGAAGGCTACATTCCGCGCCGGGAGCCAACCGGTGGCGCTCACCATCCAGAACTGGACCGGGTACGTCGGGCAGTGGGACAACCGGGTCTGGAACACGCGGCAGGAACGCGTGGGCCAGAGAATGCGAAACGTGATGGAATTTACCGGCAACATCACTCCGGGCTTCGTGAAACCAGCGCCGGTCGCCTGGTTCGCTTCCCACCGGCATGCGTCGGACGGCTCCAACGAACCCTACGCCTTTTCCTACTTGTTCGCCTACGCCATCGACCTGCCCGCCGACGCCCGCACCCTGACGCTGCCGGACAACGAGCGCATCCGTATCCTGGCGATCACCGTAGCCGACGAGGGCGCCCCGGTGCGTCCAGCCCAGCCGCTCTATGACACGCTGGTTGCGGCCTCCGTTGGGGTAAGATGATAGGCCGATTCTGAAAACTCGAGGAGGACCCCCACGTGAAACGCATGACCCTGATCGTAATCGCAGCTCTGATTGCTGCCGGCACGCTGCTGGCTCAGGCGCCGCAGACGCCCGCCGCCGCGCCGTCGCTAGCTGCCGAAGCCAAAGGCGCCTATAACGGCATTAAGAACAATCTGACAAAGATGGCCGAGAAGATGCCCGAGGCGGAGTACGCTTTCCAGCCGGTGAAGGAGATTCGCACGTTTGCCGCGCTGGTAGCCCACGTGGCCGATGCGCAGGGGCGGGCCTGCTCCGCAACGATGGGCGAGCCCAAGGCCCTGAACGCCGCATCGAAGACCACCAAGGCAGATCTCGTGGCTGTGCTCAAGGAGTCGTTCACGATCTGCGACGCGGCCTTTGAGGCGCTCACGGACGCCAACGCAACCGAGGCAATTCGCGGCCCGCGCGGACAGCGGACTCGAGTGAGCGTACTGAACGGTGTGACCATCCACTCCAACGAGGAGTACGGCTACATGGCGGTCTACCTGCGTCTGAAGGGGATTGTCCCGCCGTCGAGCGAAGGAAGGTAAGCGCCGAAAAAATAGGCGACACCGGGAGGCCATATGGTCCTGGCATCCGATCTCCGCTCCGGCATGGCCGTCCGCTACGAGAAGCAAGCCTACAAAGTCATGGAAGCCGAGTATCACCCCGGCCAGGGAAAGATGGGCGGGCAGACTCACGTCCGTCTGAAGAATCTGGACACCGGAACGCTCTGGGAGCACAGTCTGCGCGCCGACCTGAAGCTTGAGGAAGTGCCGCTGGAACGCAAGGCCATGGACTTCCTGTATTCCGACGCCGACGCCGGTTACTTTATGGACCCGGAAAGCTATGAACAGGTGACCGTGCCCCTGGCGATCATCGGCCCGCAGGCCAGGTTCCTGCTGCCGGAGAAGCGTTTTCCCGTGGAGTTTGTCGGCGATCGTCCCGTAAGCGTGCAGTTTCCGGAGCTGATGGAAGTGCGGATCGCTGACACCGCGCCGCCCGCCCACCAGCAGGTCGATAGTGCCTGGAAAGCGGCCAAGCTGGAAAACGGTGTGGAAGTGAAGGTCCCGCAGTTCATCAAGACCGGCGACGCCATACGCCTGGATCTGGCCACGCTGAGATACGTAGACCGCGTCAAGGGCACGAAGTAGAATGCCCGCATGTCTTCCCATCGCCGCAGTTTCCTGAACCTCACCATAGCAGGCGGCCTGACGTTGCCTTTGCGCACGCTCGGCCAGGATGCTCGTGGAGCCGTCAAAATCACCGAGGTCCGGCCGATCATCGCCGCGCCCAACACTCTGTTCATTCTGGTTCGCGCTTCAAACGGGCAGTTCGGATTGGGCGAAGCCAGCCCCATGAACGTGCGCGTCGAGGCCGCGATGTTGGAACACTCCCTGCGCGACCTGCTGCTGGGCGCAGATCCGTTCGACACGGGTCCGCTTTATCACCGCATCCTGTTCCGGCGTTTCAAGCTGGGGCCGCAGGGCGCGCTCTCCGAGACGATGGCCGGCGTGGACCAGGCGTTGTGGGACCTGAAAGGCAAGATCCTGGGGCAGCCGGTTTGGCGATTACTTGGTGGGCGATTCCGCGAACGCATCCCGGTCTACTTCAGTTACGGATGGGATCACAAGGCGACTCCGGCCGACGTCGGCAAGCTGATGGGAGCAGCGGCACAGCGTGGCTACGGAGCGGTGAAGATTCGCATGGATTGGAGCCCGGCGCGCCTGGACCCTGTAGACGATCCCGCCGAAAGGATGCTCAGCGAAATCCGCGCGGCCGTCGGACCCAAAGTGGAGCTGATGTTCGACGTGAACAATGGCTATTCCACGGCCCGCGCGATCGAGATGGGTCGCCGCCTGCACGAGAAATTCGGCATTGTCCACTACGAGGAGCCGACTCCGCAGTACGATTACGCGGCCATGGCCGAGGTAGCCCGCGCCGTGCCGGTTCCGATCGCGGCCGGAGAGCACGAGTACACCTTGTGGCAATTCAAGGATCTGATCACGCAGGGGCGTCCGGCAATCGTGCAGCCGGACGTGACCAAGTGTGGAGGCCTGACCCCGGCTATGCAGATCGCTGCCCTGGTGGAGGCGCACAACCTGTCCATCGTCTGTCACTGCACCACTCCGACGGTCGGCCAAGCCGCCACTCTGCACTACGCCGCGGCTGTCGAGCCGGCCCGTCCGCGCCAGGAATTCACCGGCGAGCGCGAGTCGCTACAACGCTTTTTCTCGAACCGCCTGGAATTCTCCGAAGGATGGATGCGTGTGCCCGACGGTCCAGGTCTGGGCTTGGAGGCCAAGTTGGAAGAACTGTTGAAGTAACTCGGAGTGTGGCGGCTTGCCGCCGCCAAACGAATGCACGCGTGGCCTCACGCTCCGATACACAAGCTGGCTGAAGCTGGCGCGTATATGGTTACCAGCGGGACGTACGGCAAGCAGCATCTGTTCGACAGTCCTGAGAAGTTGAGCCAGTTGCAGAACTGGCTCTTCGATCTGGCAATTCAATACAAATGGCTGCTCCAAGCCTGGGCGGCCTCCTCTTATCACTATCACTTCATTGCACTCGCTCCAGCCAACCCGAAATCGCTGCAGCCTCTCGTGCGGCACCTACACTCCGTGACTGCGCGCGAGCTAAACCACGCCGATGGCACGCCAGGGCGCAAGGTCTGGTTTCAGTATTGGGATTCGCACATCACTCTTGAAAACTCTTACCGTGCGCGGCTGAACTACGTGCACCGTAACGCTGTTCATCACGGCGTGGTGATAGACCCAACAGCGTACCCGTGGTGTTCGGCAGGGTGGTTTGAGAGGACTGCAGCACCGGAGTACTGCAAAACTGTAAGCGGCTTTCCGATCGGAAGGCTGAACGTAAGGGACGATTTCTAGG